>CALBDV010000409.1 GCA_937927565.1 uncultured Holophagales bacterium | reverse complement strand
TTCAGCCGCTTGCTGCGTGACACAATCGTGTGTCCAGGGGGCCGGGCGCGTAACAAGAGCTCCTGCGTCCCTTCTCTCGTTCTTCTGCTCTTCAGTGCTTCGTCCGCGCGGGCCGAGAGTCCGTTGACGGTCAAATGCGACCCAGATAGGCCGGTGATTGCCTGCATCGCGCTTGCGCTGGAAGTGGCTCCGCCCGACGTGGAGATCGCTGCAACGAACTCTGGTACCGACACGGGGAGGGACTTCTCGTCCGCTCTGACGACATTCGTGGACCTCCTCTCGGTTCAGGCCGATTTTCTGGACGTGGCTCAGAGCAAACAGGGGATTAGCGTCGGTTGGAAGGTACCGGTCGCGGGCCTCGACCTAACGCTCCAGGGAATGATCCGACGCCCTGAACTCGGGGCAGATGTCACCGAGCAGCTCTCGTCGGACCCGGCCTCTATCGAGACGCTCAAGGGCACTTTGTCGGACTTCGATGATTTCCAGGCTACAGCCCTGGTCGCATACTCGCCAGCTGTCGACAGCTTCTTTCAGAATCTGCGCGGCGTCGTCCGCGGGATCGGGGAGGACTCGAACGGAGTAATCGCTAGACAGAAGGAGTTCAACCTGGGGTGCCTGAAAGAGGCTACCGAGCGCTCGGGGATTACACCGCAAAGCCCCGAGGTGCCCGTGAGAGAGTGCCCCGACACCAGAGCCAGGCTGGAGAAGAGTCTCCCGGAGGTCCGGGCATACGCGACTGCGGTGGCTCGTCGCGTATCGCAAGGCGCCGAGGTGCTCCAGCTCTTGCCCCAGACCTACGCTACCGCGACCGTAGCCGCTCGAGACCCGCTTGTGGGGTCCGACTCATTTGAACTCCAGATCGTTCACGAGATACCCACTGTGGCTCTCGGTGCGCCAGCCTGCAGCGCCCCTCCGGGAGGGGCGGGGGTCGCCGACGCCGCCTGCAGAAAGGCGTTCGTCGAGTTTCTTGATGCTGTCGCCGGAAATGTCAGCCCGCTGAAGCGGCTTCGCTTCGCCGTGGTTGCCTCCTATCGGCACGAGGCAGGCAGCGAGGTCTCGTATCCCGATCAGAATCTGACCCTATCGCGGCCGGCCCGTGATTCGTTCTCACTCACCGCGCGCCTCGGGACATTCCTGCGTGGTACCGGAGGCGTCGGGAGCATCCGCGTTGACGGAGACGGAAGCCTGTCCATCCGGGACGACAGCGTCAAGACGGAGACCCGAGCAAAGGCCAGCCTCACACTTTCTGCAAAGATCTCCGACGCGATCACGGTGCCCGTGGGTGTTGTCTGGGCCAACAAGCCCGATCTCCTTGGCGACCCCGACTACAAAGCAGGCGCGCGGATCGGCCTCAACTTCAAGATCCCCGCAATACTCTAGTTCCACTCGCCCTGGCTTGTGGAAGTGGGGCGCAGGCCCGGCTCCAGCACGCGGTGCCGCCGGGACCTGCCGTCCCCTTTCGCGAGGCCCGGGGCCGCTGGCGCCCAGTAGACGCTCGAAGTTGGCCGAAGGTCCCGCCGGAAGCGGCCCGCCGTCGGAGGTGAACGTCAGGGGCACGGCCTGCAGGCACATCGGCCTCAATGTCGCCAGGAGGAAACGGTTGGCCGCTCGTTCGAGTCGCCGAAGAAACCCGCGCGCATCGAACAGACTCCCTTCATCGCCCCCGGCGCCAAATGCATCCGCAGCTCCGCCGCCATCCTAGCCAGATCCTCCTCAGGCATGACCGGCAGCAGGCACTCCATCGGCTCCTCCTGCCGGGGCTGGCCGAAGACCATCCGGTTGACCGCCAGTGACCGCCGCAAGGCGGCGAGCTTCGCCCGATCTCTGCTGAGGGGGAGACGAGGACGTTGCGGTCGATCTGGGCTCCTCCTTCGATCGGGAAGAACCAGAGCAGGACGAGGTCGGAGGAGCAGGGGGCCCGGTCGGCGACGGCCTTCGAGGGCATCGCGGCCCAGGGGTCGGGGCCATTCATGGCCGGCTCGCGGTGCGTTCGCGAGGAGTTCTTGCGGACGGCGTGGCCCTTGCGGCGGTAGACGCGCCCTTCACGCTGCTTGAACTCGACGGGATTCGAGGGGAGATTCCAGTGGACGCCGGACAGGCGTGGCAGTACGGGTGGAAGTCGAGGCCTTACTGCCCCACCGACACTGTCACGAGGACGAGGCGTAAGATCCAGAAGGGGGAGTTGAAAGGGGCGCCGACGTTCCCCGCACGCGTCCGGGCGTTCGAGTCGTCGCAGCTCCCTTTGTCTCCGAAGCGGAGTGCCGAGCGCATCCTTATCCGGATTCCGGGAGCGGACCTGCTCCACGTCCGGCCTCTCTCCCTCGAGCGACTGTTGTCGACGGCGATCTTCGCAGTGTGCGAAGGCCGAGCACCGCGACCTCCTTGTCAGCGAGGACCTCCTAGATCTGGGGCTCGTCCGGGTGGCCCAGGTCGTCGTTCAGGATGTGCGAGTGCTCGCCGAGCTTCGACTTGCGAAACGCTCGCGCGCCAGGCGAAGCCGGCGCCGCTGCGCCTTGCTCTTTACCCGGTCGCTTCGACCCTGAGGGACGGGGCAGCACAGGGTACGCCAACCGGAGGCACTGATCCGGCAGCACCGCCCGACCCCTTCCCTCCACCATGCCCACCACCACAGAAGCCGCTTCCTCTCCCCATCCCGCCCCCTTCACCACCACCCCCGCCCGCACCGGCCAGACCGCTCTGGCCCGGTACGGCCGACGTCAGGTCGGCCTCGACGAGACGACGCTCGAGCAGCTCAGTCCTGAGGCGCTCCGGTAGCAGAATCGTCAAGCGCCCGCCCTCGCCACAGGCGCCGCCGGGACCTCCATCCCCCCCTCGGCCGCCGTCTCCGCCCCGCCCACCGTTTCCGCCGCCTTTTTCGCACCCAAAGGTTCCCGAC
>CALBDV010000408.1 GCA_937927565.1 uncultured Holophagales bacterium | reverse complement strand
GATCGGAGGCAACCGTAGAATTGGGCGAAATTCCGCCCAAGCCGGCCCTCTGCACACCATCGACCACGCCGGATGAGAGAAGGGACGGGATCGAGGCGTTTGATCAGGCCGGTCCTTCAGGAGCAGGGTCACCTGGACCAGAGGACTAGAAGCCCGAAGGAACGGGAGTGTATGCCGGAGGATTGAGGCAGGGTGCTCGCACTGCTGCTTTCGAGGAGAGCCCTGAAGAGAAAGACTCGAACACTGAGAAGTCGAGGCGAGCCGTCCCAAAGTTATACCTCTATCACAGAGTCATCATGGCCCAACGCGACACACCTGGGGCGCCCCGGGTGGGGAAGAGTGACACCACAATGAAGAAGAACGAACCGAAGAACGCGCTCAACATGCGGAAACTGACCTTTGTCGAGCTGAGGACTGCTCGTGGAGGGGCCCCGGGAGGAACGAGCGGCGGAGCGGCGGGTTCGCCCGGCAACGGCAACTACTGCACGTGCTCCTGCGCGTGTGAGCCTGCTAACAAGGGCTGATACCGACACCCATAGCGATTCAAACTTCACCCGTCCACGGCATTTGCTGTCGCGGGATGGGAGCCTCGCGGAAGCCAGTCTGAAGACCTGACACGCAACGATCAACATCGATGAGCACCCGGGGCGCCACCAGTACGGGGTCGTTGTGGCTCGGCCGAATGCGAGAAGTGTCTGCCCGGATGCGCGCGTCGTCAGCTGGTCGCGGCGGCGGGGGCAGATCGGACGGAGAGAACGAGAGGCTTGGGATGAGCTCCGTGGAGGAAACGAGACGGGTTGTGCGAACCTCCGCCCATGCGGTCGTGGTTCCCGTCGGCAGTGGAACGTATGCGGCGTGGAATCGGTACTTCCCGGACGTGATGCTGATGAACGAGCGGGGCGCGGCGTTACTGTCGGCCCTCCGGGAAGGGCATGGAGGGGAGATCTGCCTCGACGCAGACTCGGAGAGGGAGCTTCTCTCTCACCGTCTCGCGTTCGATAGCGAGGAAGATCCCTACGAGCGGCAGTTCGAGAGCAAAATCGATCATGCCGTGTCGAAGGCTCACCGCGCTATGACGCGCTTCTACCAGGAACGGAAAGACTACGACATCCTGTATCTCACGAATGACCCGTGCAATCTCTCCTGCACCTACTGCATTCATCACCAAGTGCAGCCCAAGAGCCAGTCACGGGAAGGGAACGGGAGCGTGTCGTCCGAGGAACGAATCGACGCGACCCTGAGCGTCGTGGACCAGTATATGAGCAGGAAGCGCTCAGCTGCGAGCCGGCCGGCGGTACTGTCTTTCAACGGCGGCGAGATCCTCGTCGATTGGCCGCTCGTTCGAAGGATCGTGGAGCATCTCGAGAAGCGACATCCGGACGTACCGGTCTCATATACGCTCAACACAAACATGACCCTGATGACCGAGGAGATCGCAGAGTTCTTGGCGGCGCGGTCGTTCAACGTGTTTGTCAGCGTCGACGGATACGGTGCAGCACACGACCGGACGCGAACCTATCGGAATGGAAGAGGCTCCTTTCGGGACGTCCTGCGGAATGTCAGCCTGTTCAACGCGAAAAACCCGAGGAATCCCATCCAGACCTTCCAGGGGACGATCGAGGACGACCGTACATTCCGGAGAGCGAGCGTATTCCGGATGGCGCGATTCGGATTCCGGTCGGCTCGCCTGGCCCCAAACCTGCTCGGCGCGTCGCGAGAGGACGGAACAAGAAAGGCCCATCTCGTCTCCCAGCTCTTCGCGGAGAGCGAGGGCCAAAGTCTTCACGTCTATGACGAGTACTTCAAGAACATAGAGGTGCTGCTCTCCAATTCGGGCGACACATTTCTGCCGAACTGCACCGGGCTATCGGGAGACCCCGCACACGGTCTTCAGTTCAACGTTTCGAGGCTGCTGCTGTCGCAGTGCTGCCAGTTCCTTCCGGAGGCATTCTCGTCATGGGCAGACGTGAAGGGGGACATCTATAGCCGACGGCTAGGCGCAGCGGCGCAGGAGGCGCTGACGAGGCGCCTCAAGGCGTTACGAGACTCGTGCCGCGGCTGCGACGTCGCCGGCATCTGCCGGGGAGGGTGCGTGCTGAACGGACTGGACAGCTGGGCGCATCGGAATTCCGGCGCCTGCGCGTATCAGCGCGAGCTGTGGCTCGACGTCGTACGCCGCGCAGCCAAACGCCAGGTTCGGGAGGAAGGGATGGGGCAGGGGACCTCAGAAACCGGGAGCGAAACCCGCGGCCCGGAGAACGTCGGTCTGCACGGCAGCGGTCCGGACGGCGAGAGTAGAAGACACCAATGAGTCGTGCCGTAGAGGTCGTCGAAGCCGGAGCCCGCGGCCTCGGGCGGTTCGGGTTTCACGCTTCGTCGGTGATCGCGTTCGCGCAGAGGAACCCTTCGCTCTGCCTCGAGGCCATCTGCGTGATCGCCCTCGGGGTCGCGGTCAATACCGTGATGTTCAGCCTCGTGGAGACTGTCGTTCTGAATCCGCTGCCGTTACCGAGGCCAAAGGAGGTCGTCGAGGTCTTCGATGCAGAGCAAGTAAACGTGAGCCCAGTCGTCTATCTCGAGATGAAGGGACGAATGCGATCCTACTCGAGCCTGTCCGCCGCGACGATGCGTAGATTCAACCTCACGCGGCGCGGAGAGGCGCTGAGCATCGTCGGAGCAATGGTCACGCCGGAGTTCTTCGAAACGCTCCGCGTGAATCCTGCGCTCGGAAGAGCCTTCCTCCAAGGGAGGGGGGCGGCGGAGGACGGGAGCGGCCTCGTGCTGAGCCACGCCCTGTGGGCGAGCAAGTTCGAGAGCCGGCGAGACGTCATCGGAGAGAGCGTCGCGCTGGACGGCATAGCACATGTCATTGTTGGCGTGACGGGGAGGGAGTGCCAGCTTCCGCAGGGAGCGGAGGCGTGGGTGACGCCGGGTCTGGGGCGTGTGCCGCGGTTCGCCGGGTCTCTCCAGAATGCTGATGACGCCGCACTCTCGGAGGAGCCCTACCTCACGGTCTTCGGACGCCTACGGCAAGGTGTGACGCCGGAGGAGGCGGAAGCGGAGGCGAGGCTCGTGTCGGCGAAGCCTTCGAGAGGCGCGTCGACGTCGGAGGCGATCGCTCGCATCAGGGTGGAACGGCTTCAGGAAAGGATGGTGGCTCACATCCGGGCGGTCGCGGTATCGATGTACGTCGCCGGCTCCTTCATCCTCATCCTCGTCTGCGTGAACGTCGCGAACCTCTTGCTGGCGAAGGCGATCCGAGGGGCCCGCGAATCCGCGACTCGACTCGCTCTGGGTGCGACTCCCGCCAGGCTTGCGATCGAGCATCTGGTCCAGGGTCTCGCTCTCGCGATCGGCGGGATGGGAGCGGGGCTCGGGCTGTCGCTCGTGCTGCTGAGCATCGTCCGCAGGGTGGTGCCGGCGACCCTGCCGCGCGCAGGAGAGATCGGTCTGAGTGGGCAAGCTCTGGCCTACATGACCTTCGTCACGGTGGTGACCTCCTGCGGGGCGGCCCTCTTGGGTGGCGTCCGCGCCCGCGGGAGCCAGACGAGCGCCCTGATCCGAGGCGGCCACCAATCCGCCGAGCGGGGGCGTCTGAGGCTGCAGGCCGCGCTGGTCGTCGTTCAGGTGGCGCTCGCGGTGCCCCTCGTCGTCGGGACGGCGGTGATGCTGCGAAGCTTCTGGAAGCTGACGAGGCAGAATCCGGGCTTCGACGCGAAGCACGCCTTGGTGTTCGAACTGCCCATCGCCCCGATCGAACGAAGCAAAGGAACGGAGATCGTGGAGCTCCACCGCGCGCTTCTCCGTCGATTCCGGGCCGTCGCCGGCGTGACGAGCGCGGGCATCACCAACGCCCTGCCCCTCGGCTTCAGCGAAATGCTGGTTGGAGTCGCTGGCTCCCCGATGTCGGCTGAAGGAGCAGCCTTTCGAACGAGCGTCCGATTCGTGAGCGCGGGATACGTCGAGGCGCTCGGGATTCCGCTCCGACGGGGCAGGCTCTTCGACGAACGCGACCGGGACGGCTCGGCACCCGTAGCGATCGTGGACGAGCTGCTGGCGAGGCGACTCTGGGAGGACGGTCGCGACCTCGGAATGCCGGTGTGGACCCACCTGACCGGCAAGGAGCCGGTCGAGGTGGTCGGCGTAGTCGACACGGTTCGTGCCAGCTCGCTCGAGGCGGACCCACGCCCCACGCTGTACCTCCCGTTCCTTCAGGCGCCCCCCGAAGTCACGACGACGAGCGGTCGCTCGATGACGTACGTCTTGAGGACAGCCGGGGAAGGAAGCGCCGTCGCGGGCGAGGTCCGACGAATCGTTCGGGAAACGGATGATCGCCAGCCGGTGGCAGGAATGGCGGAAATGGAGGACATCGTCGCGAGGTCCATGCGAAGTCGCACGGTATCGACGATGATTCTGGTGGCGTTCGCTTCCGTGGCGGTGTTCCTGGCGATCGCCGGCGTCCACGGCGTGGTCGCGCAGTCGGTCGCGCAGCGGCGAAGAGAGCTGGGCATCCGCGCGGCGCTGGGTGCTACGCCGCTCCAGCTCCTGCGGTTCGCGTCGTCGCAGACCCTCCGAGCAGCCGGCGTGGGCATCCTCCTGGGTCTGATCGCCACAGCCGCGTTACTCGGGAGATTGTCCGTCTTCGTCTACGACTCCAGCGCTCTCGAGACAGGGTTCATGTTGGTGTTCTCCTGCCTGGCCATGGCAGCCGTTGCACTCGGGACGGCAGCCTTCGCGGCGCGGGAGGTCCTGTCCGTGAACCCCGCGATCGTGCTTCGGCAGGGTGCCTAGGCGAGGATGGCTGGAAACGGCGCGCGAGAGGCCGCTGCGGTGTCGTTGTCGAAGGTGACGGACATCCGTGTCGAGGACGAGCCGACGCTGTTTCGGGCGAGT
>CALBDV010000407.1 GCA_937927565.1 uncultured Holophagales bacterium | reverse complement strand
CTCGGGGTTCAGGAAGACGACCCGGCACGACATCTCCGGGAGGATCCGCCCGTCCCGGTCGAGGATCTCGATCTTCACCTTCACGGAGCCCTTCTGCCGGTCGGCCGTCGGGACGATCTGCCGGAGGCGCGCCTTGTAGGGCTTGTCGGGGTACGCGTCGAGCGCGACCTCGGCCGGCTGCCCGATGGCGAGGCGCCCGAGATTCTGCTCGTTGATGTCGGCCTCCATCTCGAGGGAGCCGAGGTCGACGATGACGGCGAACGTCGCCCCCGCCGACCCGGCGCCGCCGAAGCCCTGCGGGGCGACCGTCTCGCCGACGAACGCCTTCTTCACCGTCACGACGCCGTCGATCGGGGCGTAGATCTCGGAGTTCTTGATCAGCTCCTCGACGTAGCGCACCTGCGCCTCGACGGAGGAGACCTGGGCTTCGAGCGCTTTCACGCGCGAATCGGCGGCGTCGAAGGCCTGCTGGCTCCCGACGAGGTCCTTCAGGAGGGTCGCCGCACGCTGCCGTTCGAGGCGGGCGTTGACGAGCTCGGCGAGGGCCTGCTCGCGCGACGCTGCGTACTGCTTTCGCTGCGCCTCGAGCTCCTGCGACTCGAGGCGGGCGACGAGCTCGCCCTTCCTGACCCTCTGCCCCTCCTCGAGGTTCAGCCAGGCGACGCGCCCGACCGACTTCGGGGAGATCTCGGCCTTGCTCCTCGCGACGATGTAGCCGGAGGCGGTCAGGACGGTCGAGGCCTGCGTCGGCGTGACGAGGGCGACGCGGGTCACGGCGACCTCGGGGGCGCGGAAGGTGGCGCCGGTGGCCCGGCTCCAGGCCAGGGCGGCGCCGGCGAGGACGACGATTCCGGTCGCGACGGTGGGGAGGACCCAGCGCCCGCGATCGGGGCGGGAGTCGCGCCGGATCTTCAGGGCGGAGAGGTCCGCGGTGCGATTGGTCGGTTCGATGAGGCTCATCTCGCTCTCCCGGGGGGATTTCCATGTATCACCCTGCCGTTTCGGGCAGTGGGCGCAAGTCTCCCCCCGGTCTTCTGCTCAGATTACGGGTTCGAAGCCTATTCAGTTTCAGCGATTTCGGCTGCGGCCCTGGCGGAACGAAGAGACCCGAGGAGGGCCTCTATGTGGCGTTCCTCGGTCCGGAGGCTCCCGATGGCGGCGTGGAGGGCATAGCGCCCCTTCACGACCCCGTGGGAGATGAAGAAGCGCCCCTCCCGGTTGACCTCCTCGAGGACGCGCTGGTTCAGGGCGTCGCGCTGCGGCTCGGAGAGAGAGGCAGGAGCGAAGCGGAAGACGACGACGGAGAAGAGGACCGGGGCGAGGATCTCGACGTCCGGCTCGCGGCGCAGGTCCGCCTCGAGGCGCTGGGCGAGGTCGATGTGGCTCCGGAGGCGCTCGCGGAGCCCCCTGGCTCCGAAGGTCCGCAGCATGATCCAGGCCTTCAGCGCCCGGAAGCGGCGGCCGAGCTGAATGCCGTAATCCATGTACTCCCGGACCCCGGCGCTTCCCTCGGGCGTCTCGAGGTAGGTCGGGACGACGGAAAACGCGCGTCTCACGCGGTCCATCCTGCGAAAGAAGAGGCCCGTGCACTCGAGCGGGAGGAAGAGCCACTTGTGGGGGTTCCAGACGATCGAATCGGCCTCCTCCCATCCCGCGAAGAGGGGCCGTTTCTCGGGGAGGCTCGCCGCGGCGCCGGCGTAGGCGGCGTCGACGTGCATCCAGAGTCCCTCCCGGCGGCAGAGGGCCGCCACTGCGGGGAGCGGGTCGATCGTCGCGACGGCGGTCGTCCCGGCCGTCGCAACGACCGCGATCGGCCGCCGGCCCGCCGCGCGATCGGCCGCGATCGCCGACTCGAGCGCCGCGACGTTCATCCGGTGCTCCCCGTCCGTCGGGATCTTCCGGAGACCCGAGATCCCGAGGCCGAGGACGACGCACGCCTTGTCGATGGACGAGTGGGCGAGCTCCGAGCAGTAGACGACGGCGGGCGGAAGGCCCGCGAGACCCGTCTTGCGGACGTCGGGGAAGGCCTGCTCGCGCGCGGCCGCGAGGGCGATGAGCGACGCCGCGGAGGCGGTGTCGGCGAGCTGGCCGTCGAATTCGGCCGGGAGCCCGACGAAGTTCGCGAGCCACCGGACCATCGCCTGCTCCATCTCGTTGGAAGCCGGAGAGGTGCGCCAGAGGATGCCGACCTGGTTGTAGCCGGCGGCGAGGGCTTCGCCGACGATGCCGGGGACGGAGCCGTTCGTTGCGAAATAGGCCATGAAGCCAGGGTGCTGCCAGTGTGTCAGGTTCGGCTCGACGAGGAGGTCGAGGTCGCGCTCGATCGCCTCCCACGGCTCGGGCTCCTCGGGGGCCTCGGGCGGGAACTGCGCCAGCAGCTCACCCGGTTTCGTCCGGGCGAGGACCGGCCGGCTCTCGATCGTCTCGAAGTAGCGGGCGAGGC
>CALBDV010000406.1 GCA_937927565.1 uncultured Holophagales bacterium | reverse complement strand
GAAGATCGGGCAGGTCTCGCTCTTCTTCGGCGCCGACGACCTCGGCTCGATCATGATCGAGGAGAACGTCGTCGCCGCGGCGGGCGCCCACAACCGGATGACGAGGAGCGACATGGTCGCCCTCATCCGCGACGCCGGCTTCACTCCCGCCCAGCGCGGCTCGGTCTACGACCGCTGCCACGCCCCCTGCTGCAGCTTCGAGGGACGCGAGGGAGCATGACGGTCGAAGAGCTGAAGGCGCTCCTCGACGCGGGGAAGGCTCCGTTCGTCCTGGACGTGCGGGAGGCCCTCGAGCTGCAGGTCGCTCCCTTTCCGTTTCCCGTGCTCCACGTCCCGATGCGCGAGGTGCCGCAGCGACTGGGCGAGATCCCGGCCGGAGGGGAGGTCGTCGTGGCCTGCCGCAGCGGGAGCCGGAGCGCGACGGTCGTCCAGTTCCTCCGGAAGAACGGCGTGGAGGGAGCCGTGAATCTGGAGGGCGGGATCCTCGCCTGGTCGTCCCGCATCGACCCGTCGGTCCCCCGCTATTGAATCGACCGGACTTTTGTAGAACAATTGTGAAGCTCGCAAGACGAGGGAGAACGGAAGGAGGCCGCATGGCTTCGGACATGGACAGGCTCCGCCAGACGGTGGAATCGCTCTTGAAGGAAGACAAGTCTCTGAACGAGCAGGACGTCAAGGTCGCTGCAGGCAAGGTCCTGAAGATGAAGCCGGCCGACATCGGGGCCGGCGTCATCCGCGAGGTGCGGCGCAAGCTGGGAATCGACCGTCCCTCCGCTCTCGCGTGGGCCCGGGCGCTTCTCGCGAAGGCCCCCACGACTGAGGCCCGCGTCATCATCGAAGGCGTGGCCGAGAAGTTCGGCATCCGGGTCGGCCCGCCCGACGTGACCCGGCTCCGTCCCAAGGAATCCCGGCGCCCGCGGAAGAACGGGCGGAAGAAGGCCGGGCGCCCGGCGAAAGCGAACGTGCTGAAGCCCGAGGTCGTCGACGCGGCACCGAAGAAGGGGCGCGGGAAGGCCGCGAAGGCTCCCGAGCCGGTCGTCGTACCGGGGCCGGCGAAGGGAGAGGTCTCGGTCACCTTCCAGGGGCGTGGAAACCCGGAGGACCTCGCCCGGTTCTTCCTCTCCCTCTCGAAGACGCTCTGACCTCTGGCGGACGCCTCAGCCGGTTGACCCGCAAGGTCGCCGACCTCATAATGCCCGCCCCTCCAGGTTGGGGGGTCGTCCAATGGTAGGACTGCAGACTCTGGATCTGCCTATCGGGGTTCGACTCCCTGCCCCCCAGCCATCCTGACGAAATTCGCCGCCCTCGGGCGGCGTTTTCGTTCCGGCCGCCGACTCGAGGCGAGCCGGGTCAGGACGGAGGCGGCGCGGAGACGAGTCGAAGGCGCCGGAGGAGGGGCTCCGCGACCACGGCTGCGATGGCCGCCCCCGCGACGTCTGCGGCAACGTCGGCCGCCTCGACGTCCCGGCCCGGTACGAAGAACTGATGGGCCTCGTCGCTGATACCCCAGAGGAGCGCCCCGAGGATGAGCACGAGCGTCGTCCGGCGTCGCGGCCAGCCTTCGCCACTGCGGGCGGCCCGGTAGGCGAGGAGCCCGAGGACGAAGAACCACGCCGCGTGCGCGATCTTGTCGCTGGCGGGAAGCGAACGCAGGAGCGGCAGGGGCGGCAGCTGGCTCCGCGACGAGAGCCCCACCTGGATGGCCAGCATCACCACGACGGGGGCCCACAGGAGGAGCCTCCGCCCGGCGGGCGCTCTGGTGTCCGGTTCCGCGGTCACCTTCGGGCCGTCAGGCCCCGCGCCCCTTCTTCTCGATCTTCGCCCAGGTGTCGCGCAGCCCGACGGAGCGGTTGAAGACGGGCCTCCCGGGCTCCGAGTCGGGATCGACGGAGAAATACCCGAGGCGCTCGAACTGGAGGAACGCTCCGTGCGGAGCCGACGCGAGCGCCGGTTCGACGAACCCCTCCCTCACCAGGAGCGACTCGGGGTTGAGGTTCGACAGGAAGTCCTTCCCCTCCGGGGCGTCGTCGGGGAGCTCTTTCGTGAAGAGCCGGTCGTAGAGGCGAACCTCCGCGGGGACGGCGTGCGCAGCCGAGACCCAGTGGATCGTCCCCTTCACCTTTCTCGAGGCCCCCTCGCCGCCGCTGCGGCTCGTCGGGTCGTACGTACAGCGCAGCTCGACGACCTCGTTCGTCGCCGGGTCCTTCACGACCTCCTCGCACTTGATGATGAAGCCCCAGCGAAGCCGCACTTCGAGCCCGGGCGAGAGGCGGTGGTACTTGGGAGGCGGCACCTCCCTGAAGTCGTCCCGGTCGATCCAGAGCTCGCGTCCGAAAGCGACCTTGCGCGTTCCGGCCGACGGGTCCTCGGGGTTGTTGACGGCCTCCAGCTCCTCGACGGTTCCCTCCGGCCAGTTCGTCAGGACGACCTTCAGCGGCTCGAG
>CALBDV010000405.1 GCA_937927565.1 uncultured Holophagales bacterium | reverse complement strand
AGAGGAACACCGTCTGCCCCGTCGCATTCTTCTCCGCGTCGTGGGCCAGGAGCCACGACCCCTGCCCCGCCACCAGCCGCACCGCGGCCGGCAGGCCGTCGTGCGACTGGACATCGAAGCCAGTCTCACCGGCGGCGTTGTGCAGGAGCCAGAGCTTTGTCCCCTTCTCTGCCCGACAGAGAAGGTAGATGTCGCGTCCGTCGTCGCCCAGAACGAGCGATCGGACCCGGACCTCGTCCGCCCCGGGCAGCTTTGCGGTGATCGTGGCTCGCTCCGTCCACGATCCACCCTCCCAGCTGCTCAGCCGAACGGCCGGCGAGGAGCCATCGGAAGTCAGCTCGGCGAGCGTCCTTCCGTCGCGAGACAGCGCCCAGGAGCCCGCGTGGGCGTCGATCGTTCGAAGGGAATGGCGAATCGGTTCGGCTTGCTCCGCGGCGACCAGGGAGCGGCTCGCCAGGAGGAGGGTGAGAAAGAGGCAGGAAATGGTGCGTCGCATCGTTCGGGCCAACGGGCGATTGTACGAGGGGGCTCGACTCGATGGCGCCCTGCCCCGCGCGATCGCCCTCCGCCTGCCCCAGGGGTTCACGGGCCTCAAAGAACGAATGGATCTCGGGAAATGTGTCCTGGACAGCGGGACGGATCCACCCCGCCCTCTTCCCATGGTCCTCCACCCCGTCCTCGCCGGTTCTTCAGCCCGCGGCCACCGTCGCGTGGCCATACAGGAGCCCTGGCATAGCGTGCTCGAGCCGCCAGACGATCCGCATTGGCCGCTCCCCCTCCGCCGACTCCAGCGTCACCTTCCCGAGGAACGTGTAGGCCTCCGCGACCCCGTTCGACTGGTCCTGAACCTCTCGAACGAAGAGCAGCACGTGACTCGACCCCGCGAGGTAACGCTTCCCCGTGACAGTGCCGGGATGGGCCGAGTTCTGGCTCTCCCAGTGGAAGCGGGACGGAGAGATCGCGTAGTCGCGGTACATCGTCGTCGGGGAGAAAGCCCCCTCGGACTTCCGCAGCGTCACGAGGAGAACGTCGGCATTGCAGCCCGGCTCGTAGTAGACGCCTCCCTGCAGGCGCGGTATCCCCGCCTCCGCTCCGGCGCCCAGCGCGGCGAGAATCTCATCCTGCCGGTAGCGGGCATGGACCTGGAGCGGCACAGGGCCGAGCCCGCGCCAGTCGAGGACGCCCTCGCGGCGCCCGTCCTCCAGGAAGTCCACGAGCTGGCCGAGTTCCTGGCGGAATACATCATTCGTGCGCGCCGCTTCGAGCGCGCCGCGGGCCTCCCCCGGGCGCCTCACGTCGAGAAGCGTCGCCGCGGCCATCGCGGCGAGTCGGTCTTCGCGCTCTCCGGAGGGGAGAGGCTCCCCCTCCGCCATGTCGCGCATGAAACCGAGCCGGAGCGGGTCGTTCACGTGGAGGATGCCTCGCAGCCTCGCATGCCGCCGCCGGCCCTCCTCGTCGAGCGGCACGCCGCCGAACGCGACGTGGCGAAGCGAGGCGAAGCTGCGCCCGGACGCGTAGAGGTCGACCGGCTCCACTCCCGCCTCGCGCAGGAACTCGCCCACCGTCGTCCCGGCGCCCAGGGCTGTGAGCTCCTGCTGGAGCCATCTCTGCCCCGCACCGATGCTGTGGCGGATGTTGGCAAGGACCACCTCCTGCGCCTTGCGGTCGAGCTGCATCGCGCAGCCCGGCGGGAGGTACGGGAAGCCGGCCTCAATCTGCCGCTCCACCTGGCGGGTCGTTCCGCCGAGGAGCGCGCGGAAGCGGCGGTCGAAACGGAACTCGCGCCGGGCGTTGCCGATGAAGTCGAGGACCGTGAGGCACGGCTTGTCGCGATGCAGGCGCAGGCCCCGCCCGAGCTGCTGCAGGAAGACCGTGGCGCTTTCCGTGGGGCGCAGGAAGAGGATCGTGTCGACCGTCGGGATGTCGACCCCCTCGTTGAACAGGTCCACGGTGAAGAGAGCCCGAAGCGAGCCGGGCGCCGCGGGATCGGACTCCAGGCGCCGGACCGCGGCCTCGCGCTCGTCCGTCGGGGTCTCCCCGAGGACGACGGCGCTCGCGATCCCCGCCTTCTCGAACCAGCCCGCCATGAAGCGGGCGTGCTCCACCGAGACGCAGAAACCGAGGGCTCGCATCCTCCGTTCGTCGGTCACGCGCCGCCGGACCTCCTGGACCACGAGCCGCGCCCGCGCCTCGGCGCCACCTGCCACCACGTACCGCTCGGCCAGCTCCGCGCGGTCGTATCCCCAGCCACGCTTCCAGGTCACGTCGTCGAGGTCGACACTGTCCTTGACACCGAAGTACTGGAAGGGAGCGAGGAGGCCCTGCTCGAGCGCGTCCCAGAGCCGCATCTCATACGCCGTGCGCCCTTCGAACCACCGGCGCACGTCCTTCCCGTCGTGCCGCTCCGGGGTCGCCGTGAGACCGAGCAACACGCGCGGCCGGACGTGCTCCAGGAGGCGCTCGTACGTCGGAGCTTCCGCGTGGTGGAACTCGTCGACGATCACGACGTCGAAGTGATTCGCCGGCAGGACGGCCTCGAGGTCCATCCGCGAGAGCGATTGGATCGTCGCGAAGACGTGCTCGCTCGACTCGACCTTCCGCTCGCCGGTCAGCAACTCCCCGAAGTCCGGGTCCTGGAGCACCGCCGAGAACGCCGCCCGGCTCTGCGTGAGGATCCGGTCCCGGTGCGCGACGAAGAGGAGCCGCGCGTGCGGGAGAGCCCTTCTCAGCTCACGGTAGTCGAACGCCGCCACGAGGGTCTTCCCGGTTCCCGTTGGCGCGACGAGCAGATTGCGAGTGTGGCCTCGCTCACGCTCCACCCTCAGGGCCTCGAGCATCGGCTCCTGGTAGGAGTGCGGCCTCAGGTCCAGGTGGAGCGCCAACGGCCGCTCGACGCCTCTCGTCCTCTGCGCCGCCAGCGCGCGAACCACGCGCTCCCTGTCGCGCCCGGGGTCGTACGGCACGAACTCGTCCGACCCCCGGTACGATTCGAACGCGGCCCGGAATTTCGTCAGCAGCGGTCCCGAGTCCCGCCACGAGAGGCGCACGTTCCACTCGAGCCCCTCGTGCAGCGCCGAGCGGGAGAGGTTCGAGG
>CALBDV010000404.1 GCA_937927565.1 uncultured Holophagales bacterium | reverse complement strand
CCGCCCCGACGCAGCCTGGTACTGCTGGCACGCCTCAAGGCGTCAGGCGATGGTCGAGGCCGCCTGGGAGCGCCACGGGGCCTTCGTCCACCAGCAGATCATCTGGGTCAAGGAACGGCCCGTCCTGACCCGCTCCTGGTACCTGTGGCAGCACGAGCCCTGCTTCTTCGGCTGGGTCAAGGGCAAGAAGCCCCCGCGAGTCG
Source organism: uncultured Holophagales bacterium (assembly GCA_937927565.1). Classification (GTDB taxonomy): domain Bacteria; phylum Acidobacteriota; class Thermoanaerobaculia; order UBA5066; family UBA5066; genus UBA5066. Next base: position 3,743 of record CALBDV010000404.1, on the reverse strand, counting down.
CCGCCGCCTCTCCCCTCGCCAGCGTCTGGACCCTTCAGTCCGTTTCCCGGACTGAGGACATAGACCACCCCACGCCGAAACCCGTCGAGTGCTTCGCGATCCCGATGCGGCAGCACACCGAGCCGGGCGACCTCTGCTACGAGCCCTTCTGCGGCTCCGGAAGCCAGGTCATCGCCGCCGAGCAGACGGGCCGGCGCTGCTTCGCGATGGAGCTCGCCCCGGAGTTCGTGGCTGTCACCCTCCAGCGCTACCTCGACGCCACGGGGAAGAAGCCCGTCCTCGCGGAAGAGGTGGCGGCGTGAGGGCCCCCGTCGCCGGATCAGCCCCTCTGGCCCAGGAGCTCGGCGACGCCCTCGCGGTAGCGGGTCATGTCGCCCACGTGGCCCCAGTGGAGGGTCTGGCCCGTCTCCGTCGCCCGCGCGGTGGCGCTCGTCCGGTGCTCCTCAACCTGGGCCCGGAGCTGGTCCAGGAGGGCGAGGACTTCGTTGTACGCGGCGTCGTAAGCGGCGGGGGCTGTCTGCGTGCTGGCCATGACACACGTATGCGGCGGGGTTCGCCGCATAGCAAGGTGATTCGACTCTCAGACGGAGTGGTCGCCTGATGGGCCGTCCGTCCCTGCTCACTCCGGAACGCCACAAGGCGATCGTCGCGGCCATTCGCGCCGGGGCCTACGACTGGGTCGCAGCCCAGGCTAACGGTATCGACCCGGCCACGTTCCGGAACTGGATGCTCCGGGGCAAGAAGTCCCGGAAGGGGCCCTACTTCGCGTTCCTCGGGGACGTGCTCACGGCGAGAGCCCAGGCGCGCCTGTCCGCCGAGATCGAGGTCAGGAAGGACCTCCCCTTCAACTGGCTTCGATTCGGCCCAGGTCGCGAGCGCGACGACGAGCCCGGCTGGACCGAATCCCGCGAGGTCAAGCACTCCGGCGCCGTTGACGTTCTGCACTCGACCGAGTGGGGGCGGCTGGCTGAGGTCATCTACGGCGCGCTCCTCCCCTACCCCGATGCCCGCCTCGCCGTCGCCAACGCGCTCCGTGGCCTCGACAGCCCCGACTCCAAGCCCCGGCTCCTCGGGGAGGGGGAACCCTTGGACGTCGCCACGTCGCCCAACGTGACGCCCGACGGGGGCAACCCTTGAAGCCCCGGGGGAACGATCTCTCCGTCGGCCTTCGACTGGCCCGGGACCTCCAGATGCGCCTCGACCCGGCGGCCGTCATGCGCTGCGCCGGGATGGCGCCCGACCCCTGGCAGGAGAGCCTCCTGCGGAGCCGGGCCGACCGGATGCTCCTCCTCTGTGCGAGGCAGACGGGGAAGTCGACCGTCACAGGGGCCATCGCCTACCACGAGGTCTCCTACAACCCCGGGTCGCTCGTCCTTCTCCTGTCGCCGTCGCTTCGGCAGAGCCAGGAGCTTTTCCGGAAGGTGGCCGACTTCCGTAACCGCCTCGGCGACGCCGTGCCGGTCAAGGACGAGTCGGCCCTGCGGGTGGAGTGGCAGAACGGCTCGAGGATCGTTGCGTTGCCCGGAACGGAGGAGACCGTGAGGGGCTTCTCCGGCGTCCGGCTCCTGATCGTGGACGAGGCGGCGAGGGTCGCGGATCCCTTGTACTTCGCGATCCGCCCGATGCTCGCGGTCTCCGGGGGTCGGTTGATCTGTCTGACGACGCCGTTCGGGAAGCGGGGCTTCTTCCACGAGGAGTGGTCTGGCCCGAACGCCTGGGAGAGGGTCCGGATCACGGCGAGAGAGTGCCCCCGAATCTCCCCGGCCTTCCTCGAAGAGGAGCGCAACTCCCTCGGCGACTGGTGGTACCGGCAGGAGTACGAGTGCGACTTCGCCGACACGAGCGACCAGTACTTCCGGACGGAGGACATCCTCCGGGCCTTCAGTGACGACGTCCAGCCGCTCTTCCCCGAGATCGATCTGACCTGCCCGGCTCCCGCGCTTCTGCCGGAGGCGCCATGACGAGCTACACGGTGGGGATCGACCTCGGGCAGGCGTTCGACTACACGGCGTTCGCGATCCTGGAGGAGAAGAAGCTCCGGCACTACGACCTGCGGCACGTGGAACGCCACCGCAACGTCCCGTACCCGGCTCTCGTGGACCGAACCCGGGAGCTGGTCTCGCGGCTGAGAGGGAACGTCTCCCTCGCCGTGGACGCGACCGGAGTCGGCAGGCCCGTGGTCGACATGCTGGAGGAGGCCGGGATTCCCGCCGACCTCTACGCGCTGACGTTGACGGGGGGCGACAGCGTGCAGAGGGAGGGGTCACGGATCCGGGTACCGAAGCGAGACGTCGTGTCGAGCGTGGCGTGCCTGCTCCAGACGGGGAGGCTGCGGATCCCCCGAACGCTGGCAGGGGCCGAGGTACTGGAACGGGAGCTGGTGCGCTTCAGGGCCAAGATCACACTCTCCGGGCACGACACGTACGAGGCGTGGCGCGAAGCCGACCACGACGACATGGTCCTGGCCGTGGCGCTCGCCTGCTGGCTGAACGAGAAGGGGCGGGATGGCTTCCTCCTCTACATCCAGGAGCAGCTGGACCGTCAAAGGCAGGAGGCCCGATGAACATCGTCTCCGTCGATCTCGGGATGGGGCCCGCCCCGACGTCCTTGGTGGTGCTGGAGGGGAAGACCTGGGAGTACATCGCGACGCGGGTGATCGAGAGCGAGGACTCGACAACGTGGCAGCCGTTCTTCCGCGCGCCGGACGGTCGGGAGGTCGAGCACTGCCCGGCTCCCGTCTTCTATCTGAGGCATGTGGAGCGGATGCCCCCGGGGTCTTCGTACGCACGGATCGTGCAGCGCGTGAAGGCGGTCTACGCGGGTCTGCGCGAGCCGACCCTCGTACTCGACGTCACGGGGGTCGGAAAGGCGGCTGTGGAGCTCTTCCGCGAGGCCGAGCTGGCGCCCTACGTCGTCACGATCACGGCGGCCGACGAGGTCACCGACAACTGGCTGAACTTCCGCGTTCCGAAGAGGGACGTGATCTCCACGGCGCAGGTGCTCCTCCAGACGGACCGATTCAAGATCGCCAAGGACCTCTCGAACGCGCAGCTCCTTCTTCGGGAGCTGCAGAGCTTCCGGATGAACGTCGACCTGAAGAAGTCGGACGCGCTGGCCTGGCGCGAAGGAGCGAACGACGACCTGGTCCTGGCGTTGGCTGTCGGGCTCTGGATAGGGGAACGGCGTCCGGGGATTCCTGGCGCGATCATCGTCGGGAAGTCCGAGTGCGAGTGGTCGTTCTGACGGGTGCGGATAAACGCCGATGAACATCGTCTCCGTCGATCTCGGGATGGGACCCGCCCCAACCTCGCTCGTCGTGCTGGAAGGGCGCACGTGGGAGGTGATCGAGACGCGGAGGATCGATGAGGGGCGTGTAACGACATGGCGGCCGGTGTTTCGAAGGCCGGACGGGAGCGAGTCGTACGAGTGCCCTCCTCCGGTCGTTCACCTGCGGCACCTGGAGAGGATCCCGCCAGGGTCCTCGTACGCACAGGTCGTTGAGCGGGTGAATTCGATCCACGACGGACTTCGGGAACCGATGCTGGCTATCGATGCGACAGGCGTCGGGCAGGCCGCGGTCGAGCTCTTCCGTCGGGCGGGAATGGACCCCTGGGTGGTGACGCTCTCCGCGGGCGACGAGGCGACCGAGGCTGGGATGAACGCCCGGGTGCCGAAGCGGGATGTGATCTCCACGGCCCAGGTGCTGCTGCAAACGGACCGGCTGAAGATTGCGAGGGATCTGC
>CALBDV010000403.1 GCA_937927565.1 uncultured Holophagales bacterium | reverse complement strand
CGCACTCGACACTCGGGTATTTGAACGTGCCAGTGGACGGCACCCCGGTGTTGAGCGCGGACTGGTATGAACCATATGATCCCCTAACCGCTTGTCCAGTCAACCACTATTGCACTGCCACGATCAGAGTTCAGGACTGCTGGAGCGAGACCACGCGAACGGTACCCCTTAGTCTGAATTAGGCGGAAAGGGCCGCCGCCCGCCCCGGCGGCCTTGTCCACACATTGCCCGCTTTCCGAACGCGTTAGTCGGCTGCTGAAGAGATGCTGCTTTTCTGGTTGCTGGTGCGGGGACAGGAGCCTCTTTGGAACGGATCGAGAGGAACGCCCGATCGACGGAGATGCCCGAGATGGCACGGGACGTCCTGAGCTACTTCCTCAGGAACCCGGCGGCCGCGGACCGCCTCGAGGGCATCGCGCGATGGCACACCGGGCACGCCTTCGTCATCACCGGGCTCTCCGGCGACGGCACTCTGGCCGCGACTCATGCCTGCATCTTCGCCCCCTGGTGCGACATCACAGGAATCACCGCAGCCGCGACCTCGGACCCGGCGCCCGGGGGACCTAGCACGCGTCACCTGATCTCCTTCCGGCACATCGCAGCTCAGCTTCCGCCCCGCGACGGCCTCTCGCCGACGCCTGCCTGGCTTACGCTCCTCCACGCGCGGGACAACACAGCCCGCGTCGCGGGCCGCGTCGCCTGCGCCGCCACGTCAACACAGTCGCTCGGGGCGGACATCCGCCCGATGGCATTCCTGCCCCCCACGGGCCAGTGAACTGTATTCCCTTCATGACCGCCCCTTTCCGGCCCCCAGATTCTCAACCCGGTGGACCGATTTCGTGGGGCAGGGTCACACTGCCCCGTCTATATCGACGTAGACGTCTGATTGGCTCCAATGCCCGTGGAGCTCTGAGGCTTCGTCTCGCCCGGTCCTCGCCGGGGGCGGTTGGCGCTTCGACCGTAAGAGAGGACCCACAGGGCCGTCGCCTGTAGGTCCGCCATCGTTTCATGACTGCCCAGTAGACCGGCCCGACCGCCGCGCAATCGTCGCGTCGCTCGATCGACACGGTGAAGCTGATGGCGTCCTCCCGGACCACGACCGCCTCATGCTCCGGGTCGTAGTCGGTCGTCGCCCGGGCCACGGCGTCGATGATCTCCGGCTCCGCCTTCCACTCCGATAGCTGCGCCACCGCCTCGTCGGCGCGCACGTAGATCCGCTCCGGGTCGTCGAGGAGGATATCGACCGCGCCTCGGACGTATTCAAGGAAGGCGACGACGGCTCGGCGGATCAGCTCGGTCCGGTTTACCGGGTGATTCTCACCTCGCTCTCCGGGAGACGAGTCGGCCTCGCCTCCCTGCGCCGCCGATCCCTCAACCGACACGAGCGGCCGGGTCCACTCGTGGACCTTTCCGATCCTCTATCGAGCACCGCGATTGGCCTTCGCCCCCTCCTGGGTGCCTTGGCGACGCTCCCGGAAAGAAACTTTCGGGGGCCAGTAGCAAAAAGCAGGGTCTCGCGGAGCTTAGTGGTCGACGGGTGGCAGCGCTGCCCAGAGTTTCGCGTCCGCCCGGAGAGAGGCGGACTGTGTGTGGTGTGTCGAGCGTGTGCATTCAGCTACCAATAGTTCCTGCCGGAACACGAAGGACAAGGAGGGGCGGGGAGCCCGCCCGTCCTCGCCCCTCCCCGTCGAGGCCATCGAGTCGCACGTCACCGAGTGCCCGCGGGAGGCTCCCCGTGGGAGCGCCCGCGTCGCTGAGGTCACCGAGAGGGTCCGCCAGCAGGTCGCCGGGAGGAAGCGGGACCTTCAGATCGAGCGGCGGAAGCTCCCCAGGGGAGATCGCCTCCCTCTCGTCAGAGGGGAAGCGCCTCGTGGAGACCATCGCTGACCTCCCGGATGCTGCCCGACGGCTCGTCGAGGAACGCCTTCGGGAGCTGGGGGAGCAGCTGAGCCGATTCGAGGCGCGCCTCCAGATTCCAGTCCTGAGATTGACATCCCGCGCTGCCTGCGATCGGACTTGTCTGTTGAACTGGCCACGCGCGCCCGTCTTCGTCCTGCCCGCGGTCCGCAGAGCGTTCCCGACACCTGCGAAGCGAGGCAGCCCTTGTACCACCCTTCTGCTCCTCCCCGATCGATCAGGCCCGCGTTCACGTCTCGCTCGCTCTTCCCCGGGCTTCCGCTCCTCTCACTTACTGACTCGGCCCCGGCCGGCGCCGGCAAAACGAGAAGACCTCATCGCTACGCCGTCTCGTCCCCCCCCTTCTCCTCGCGATGCGGCTCCACCCTGCGTCACGAACGATCCCGATGACAGGATTCGCATGAAGTGAGGTTCGCATGCTCAACTCCCGGCACATCGCCGCGCCCATCCTCGCCCTCTTTTGGCTTGACGCTTGCCCCGCCCACGCCCTCACGGTTTCACAGACATTCCGGGGTGAAGCAAGTCCTCCCGCCGTCGCGAATGTCTGGGATTACGGTCCGGAGTTTGTCTATCTGCCTAACGGCAATCTAGCGATGTACTTCTGCTCTGGCTACCATTTTGGTCTCTGTACTAGACCGGGAACTCCGCCCACGACGTTGGATTTCACTACAGATGTCGTGAGGATGAGCGAGCGTCTCAATGGCGTTTGGCAATCGCCAACTGTCGCCATCTGCCCCAGCAACTTCTCAGAGTACGTTTGCCCTGTCGGGCCGTGTGGCTCATCGAACCAGCCAGGAAGCGACATGTTCCACACCTGCGATCCGTCCGCAGTCTACTTCAATGGTTTGTATTACCTCTACTATACAGCCCCGACCGATGACGTGAATCTCGCGGGAACTGCAGCCGCGATCTTTCTTGCCCACAGCAGCGATGGATTCACCTACACGAAGCACACCGACTCCTCCGGCGTCGTTGTACCGGTGATTCCCTTCTCCGGCCCCGATCCCTTCGCCTATGGAATCGGCCAGAGCTCCGTGCTGGTCGACGAGATCAACGGTCAACAGACTCTTGTAATGTACTATACAAGCAGCCTCAGCCAAACCGAGTGCAGTTCAAACGAGGTGCGTCGCGCTGAATCCTTCGACGGAGTCAACTGGCACAACGACGTTCGGGTTACCGACTTCTGCGACAAGCCCATGGCGGGTTCGGTATCCGTGCAGAAGGTGCTCGTAAATGGTAGCCCCTTCTATTTCATGGTGTCCGGTTCACTTGGCTGGTGTCACGGGTCTGTGGTTTGGAACTTCAGCGTCGACGGCGTTCGCTTTCAGCCGTACAGTGATACCCGCCTGATCGACTCCGGGGGGTTCAAGGCGCACAACCCTGGCCTCTCGCCTCCGAACGGGGCTTCCCTGACGACCGTCTACGGCAGCGCGAGCCCTACCACTTGCGAGAATCCGGCCACATGGTCTCTTCGATACACGAATCTCGTCTTGCAGCCCGAGGTTTTGTACGGCCGCCTCGACGAGGTCACGGCCACCTACGGGGCCAGGGGATGGGTTTACGATCCAGACAAGGGAATCAACGATCAGGCCACTTGGGGAGGATCCTCGGCGCCCGCTGGCTTTGGCAGCGCCGTCAGGGCCATTGCAACCAACATGGTGACGGGAGAGTACCGCGAGGGCGACTGGCAGCTCGCGGAGCTTCCGAGGTGTGATCTATCCATCGCCGGCGTCGCACCCGATTGCTATCACGGTTACTCCATCAATCTGCTCAGCTTTCTCTCTGCCGGCACCTGGCGAGTGCGCGTCCAGGGCGGAGAGTACCCGATCGGCGGGGTCGGGCTCCTCGGGGGCGAGATCCTCGTTACGATCCCGCCCGATGCCTTCCCGCCCTCGATCTCCCAGGTCTTTCCCAACAGCGGACCCATTAGTGGCGGGACCACCGTTACCATTTCAGGCACCGCCTTTGGCGCTGCGACGGCGGTCGCCTTTGGGGGTCTTTCCGCAACCGCCGTCATCGCTGACGGCCCCACCAGCCTCCGCGCGACAACACCCGCGTATGCCTCATCGGGCCCCGTGGGTGTCACCGTCACGAATCCGGGCACCGCCTCTGGCACGCTCGCGGGAGGATTCAACTACACTGCTCAGTCGTCGAACCTTCGGTTCTTTCCCGTGACGCCCTGCAGGGCCGTCGACACGCGTTTAGCTAACGGCACCTTCGGCGGCCCAGCGTTAACGGGAGGCTCGTCCCGCAGCTTTGATCTTCGGGGCTTGTGCGGGATTCCGTCCCAAGCTTCAGCCGTCGAGCTCAACTTCACAGTCGTGGGCCCCGGATCGCAGGGCGCGATTCGCGTTGAACCGGGTGGCGTTCCGCCGCTCTCTCTCGATTCAGTGCCCTTCGCGGCGGGCGTGACACGGGCGCAGTTTCTCTCCGTTGGCCTGACCGGCCCCTCGCCTGGGATCTTCACCGTTCGCAGTGTGCTCCCAACCGGGAGCGTGCACCTCGTCATCGATGTTTTTGGCTACCACGCACCGTAGCGAAGGAGCGAATCATGAACAGGACTCGCGTCATGCCGCGCATGACCATCTTTGTTCTGGCGGTACTTTCGATGTCGATCTCCCGGTCGGCTACAGCGCAAGCGGGCTTTGCATTCGTCCCGGTAACGCCGTGTCGCTTGGTTGACACGCGACTAGCGAACGGTACGAACGGCGGTCCGATTCTCACGTCAGGCGTCACGAGGAATGTGCAAGTCCGGAGCCGCTGTGGCGTCCCGACCACGGCTAGAGCAGTGGCCCTCACGATGACGTCAGTTGCTCCGAGCGCGGATGGCTTCTTCGCGCTTTGGCCTTCAGGTTTCACCTACCCTGGCAACTCTAACCTGAACTTCGTGGCAAACCAGGCGCCGACCGCGAA
>CALBDV010000402.1 GCA_937927565.1 uncultured Holophagales bacterium | reverse complement strand
TGCTCCGGCGTCACCTCGGGCTGCCCGGACGCTCGCGCCTCGCGCGCCACCTGCTGGAGCAGCTCCTGAACCTTGAGCGTGTAGCGATCGGGATTCATGGGTTCGGCCTCCGGGATGAACGTAATATCTGCGCGCTATGTTGTCAAGTCGTTTTCTACAGTCCTGCTGTAAGAATTCCATTTCGTGATCGATCTCACCCGTTCGGGGGATGCGGAGCTCTCACGGGGAGGTCTACCTTCCGGTCCCATGATTCTCGTGCGGAACCGTAACGGCACGCTCTACTTCCTCGCCCGGGAAGGAGTCGATGCCCTCGACGCCCTTCGGAAGTCGTATCCGGGGCGTCCGCTGGCCGTGCTCGAGAAAGGGGAAGGCCTCTCGATCCTGCGCGTCGGCGAACCCGGACCGGCGGCAGAAGGTGAGGCCGGCGAGGGGCTCGCCATCGTGAACCTCGTCCTTCCACCGGCGCCGGTGGCGTTCTCCTTTCGCGGTTAGCAGGAGGGCGTCACTCTCCTCCAGAGAGAAGGCCGCGAAGGCGGGAGTGCTCGGCCCTGATGCTCGAGTCGAGGATCGAGGGGAACCGCCAGTCTGCATTCGCCCGGGTGAGCCCCTTCCGCAGGACAGCGATTTCTCGGGTGGAGAGGTCTGACCGGAACGCGAGGGGCCGCACGGCCTCTTCCAGCTCCCTGAGGTACTCCGACATCCGGTCGATGAGTGCGACCGTGCCGGGCTCCCCGTAGCCGGGGTAGACCACGCGCGGACCGAGGCGTTTGAGGCTCGAGAGGGCCCGCCTCCAGGCTCCGAGATCCGAGCCGCCGGTGACGGGGTGGACGCGGTTCCAGACGAGGCCACCGGTGAAGAGCTCCCCCGTCTCGGGAACGAAAACGACCGTCGTGGCCGGCGTTCCGCCCTCACCCGCCTCGAAGAGCCGGAGGGTGTATCCCTCGAAGCCGAGATTGAGGCTCCCCGTGAACGTGTTCGTGACGCGGGGCGAAGTGCGGGGCATGGAGGACAGCGGGATGCCGGACCGGAGGAACCGCTCCTGCTCGCCGTGGAACTGCGTCTCGAGCATCTCGGCGGTCGAGCGAGCGCCCCACACGCGAGTCGCGGGAGAGACGAGGCGAGGGAGGCCCCAGCTCTTCCAGGCCTGCGCCCCGGTCAGGATCGCGGCCCCGAGCGGAAGGGCCCCGCCCGCCCTCATCGCGGCCTCGAGCGCCTCGGCCTCGGCCACGAGGAACGGAGCGTCGATGAGAACGCTCCCTCGCTCCGTCCGGAACCAGTAGGCGCTCGCGGAACGGGACGTCTCGTCGCCCGAGAAAGTGCGGACCACGGGTCCGCCCGCGAGCGCAAGCGGAGACACCACCGTCATCGCGACGAAGAGAAGGAGACGGGAGAGGCACATTCGGATACCGCAGTCCAAGAATACCGCGATCCGGGCCTCTATCATCGAGAGGTCATGAAGAACGGGGTCGCGGGGGACCGTACGGCGGCGACGGATCGAAGGCTCCGGCTCGACCTTTCGTATCTCGGCACCTTCTTCGAGGGCTGGCAGGCGCAGGACGTCGTTCGGGACGGCGGCGCATCGCCCCGTACCGTCCAGGCGACGCTGGAGGGGGCCCTGTCGCGGATTCATGGCGTCTCGATGAGGATTCAAGCGGCGAGCCGGACCGACGCGGGCGTTCACGCGGACGGGCAGGTCGCGCACATCGACGTTCCGCCGGGTGCCCCGGTCATCCCTCCGGAAGGCCTCCGGCGCGGCCTGAACGCCCTCCTGCCCTGGGACGTCCGCGTCGTCGCGATCGCGGACGCACCGGCCCCGTGGCACGCGCGGTTCGACGCGCTCGGCAAGCGATACGTCTATCGGCTGCGGCGCGGGTTTCACCTCCCCCCCTTCGAGGGCCTCCGCGAGACGCTGGCCTCGCCCCGGCTGGACGTAGAGGCGATGCAAGCCGCGGCGGATCGCCTCGTCGGCAGGCACGACTTCGGTCCATTCGGCCTGGCGGGCTCGCCGCGAAAGACCACGGTCCGAACGCTCGTGCGTCTCGACGTCGAGGAAGACGGGCCTCTCGTGGTCGTCACGGCCGTCGGGAACGGTTTCCTCCGCGGGATGGTCCGCCGGCTCGTCGGCACTCTCCTCGAGGCCGGGCTGGGCCGGATCGTCCCGGGGACCGCCCGGGAGAAACCGGGCCCGACGGCGCCGGCCCGGGGACTGACGCTGGCGAAGGTGTTCTATCCGGCAGGGTAAGATCAGGGGTTCAGTCGGCCCGGGCGATGCCCGGCCGGCCCTCTGCGCATGATCGACAAGAACCTCGTCGCCGCGCCCGGCTCGCCCGACCGTGCCCTCCTGGACGCGCTGGACCTGACCCGGCTGCCCCGGCACGTCGCCGTCATCATGGACGGGAACGGTCGATGGGCGAAGCAGCGTCACCTCCCGCGCGTGGAGGGGCACCGCGCCGGGGCCGCGGCCGTGCGGGACACCGTGGAGACCTCCGCGCGCCTCGGCCTCGACGCCCTCACGCTGTACGCGTTCTCGACCGAGAACTGGAAGCGGCCCAAGACCGAGGTCTCGACCCTCTTCTCCCTCCTCAAGGAATACCTCCGCCGCGAGCTCCGGACCCTGGTCGAGAACGACATCTGCTTCCGCGTCGTGGGGAGGCTCGACGGGCTCGACGGGTCCGTCCGGTCGGCGCTCGACATGGCGCTCGAGGCCACGACCGGCTGCCGCGGGATGGTCTTCAGCGTCGCCCTGAACTACTCGGGCCGGGCCGAGATCACCGACGCCGTCCGAAGCCTTGCGCGCGAGGCCGCCGCGGGGCGCCTCGACCCGGAATCGATCGACGAGGCCGCCGTGGCCCGGCGGCTCTACACGGCAGACCTGCCCGACCCCGACCTCCTGATCCGGACGAGCGGCGAGATGCGGATCTCGAATTTCCTCCTCTGGCAGATCGCCTACGCCGAGATCCACGTCACACCCGTTCTCTGGCCCGACTTCCGCTGCCGTCACTTCCTCGAAGCTCTCGTCGACTACCAGCGCCGCGAGAGGCGCTATGGCGGCGTGTCCGAAGAAGACGCGGCCGAGGTCCCCCCGGCGCCGGCGGCCCTCGAAGCGTGAAGGGAACCCGCGAGCTCACGGCAGCGGTCCTCATGCCGCTCGTCCTCGCGCTCCTCGTCTGGGGTCCGCTCTGGAGCTGGGCGCTCCTCGTCGGACTCGCGTGCGGCGCGGCGCTCTGGGAGTTCCAGGACCTCGTCCGCGCCTCGGGGTGGCTCGCACCGCGCGCCCTGAGCTTCGTCCTCTTCGCCGCGATCCTCGCCGGCGCATACCTCGGCTCCGCGCCGTTCCTCGTGGCGGCCGCGGGCGCCGTTCTCATCGGCCTTCCCACGGCGGTCCTTCTTGCCGGGCCGAAAGAACCCGTCTGGCTCGGATCGGCGGCCGCGACGTCGTTCGCGACGCTCTACGTCGGGGCCGGGGGCGCCGCGATCATCGCGCTCCGCGGCATCGGCTGGGAGACCGTCCTCTTCCTCCTCGCCATCGTCTGGGCCGGCGACTCGGCCGCCTACTACGTCGGGACCAGGCTCGGAAAGCGCAGGCTCGCGCCCGTCGTCAGCCCGAAGAAGAGCTGGGAGGGATTCTGGGGGCAGGTCGTCGCCGGGGCCGTCTTCGGCGCGATCCTCGCGCTCGTCCTGCCACGGGTTCCCGGCCCGCCGGCGATGGCCGCAGCGCTGGGAGCCCTCCTCGGCGCCGTCCTGTCCGTCGTCGCCGTCGTCGGTGACCTCGTCGAGTCGACGTTCAAGAGGAGCTGCGCCGTGAAGGACTCCGGGGGCCTCCTCCCGGGCCACGGCGGCCTCCTCGACCGGCTCGATTCCCTCCTCTACGCCTCGCCCGTCCTCTACGGGATCCTGGCTCTCCTCCCGGAGCTTCGCCCCCGATGAGCTCCCCGCGCA
>CALBDV010000401.1 GCA_937927565.1 uncultured Holophagales bacterium | reverse complement strand
CTTCGAGCTGAACCGGACCTCCCTCGAGGTGGGGTTCCTCGCGCTCTTCGAAGAAGACATTACGGAGCATTCGCGAGACCGGATCCGGGCGTTTGTTCGAGGGAGCGATCCGGACGTTCCGGCTCTACCGTTCCGCCTCGTCGACGAGTTGCAGGGGGTAGTCAAGGAGAGAAAGAGCCTCCGGAACGCCACTCGTCGCCTCGCAGAACGGATCGAGAAGGTGGAGGCGGAGCCCGCCGGAGGAGACCAGCGGGATCGCGAGCTTTCGGACCTCCGCCAGGAAAAACACGCTCTGACGCGACTCGTTGCCGATATCAATGGCAAGCCCGTCCTGAACTTTCTCACCGACGCCGGGCTCCTCCCGAACTACGCCTTCCCGGAGAACGGCGTTCAGCTGAAGTCGGTGATCTACCGAAAGAACGAGAAGGCGACGGACGCGGAGCGGCGGTACGAAACGAAGCAGTACGTCTACGAGCGACCCGCCGCCACGGCCATCGTGGAACTCGCGCCGGCGAGCAGCTTTTACGCCCAGGGACGGAAGCTCCTCATCGATCAGGTGAACGTCGATCTCTCCAAGCCCGAGCCGTGGCGCTTCTGCGCCGAGTGCTCGTACATGGAGAAGGAGGGCGAGAAGGTGCTCGCGCCCGCCTGCCCCCGATGCGAAAGCCCGCTCTGGCCGGACGCCGGGCAAAAGCGGTCGATGCTTCGGATGCGGCAGGTGCTCTCGACGGAGAACGATCGCGACAGCCGGTCGTATGACGAGAGCGATGACCGCGAGCCGCAGTTCTTCCAGCGGAACATGTTCGTGGTGGCCGCGCCAGGCGACGTGGAGGCGGCCTACTCGCTCCCGGTTGATGGGGTGCCCTTCGGGTTCGAGTTCTTCCACAAGCTGACTCTTCGCGAAGTGAACTTCGGAAAGCGCGAGACCGGGCAGACGAACCTGCGAATCGCGGGTGAGGACTTTGAAGACACCGGGTTCGTCGTCTGCCAGTCGTGCGGCAAGGTGAAGGGCATTCGGAAGGGGTGGGCGAACGGAGCACCTGTCTCTATTGACCACGCCCTCCACTGCCGGTATCGGCCGACGCCGAGCGCGACGCCTCCGCCGGACTCGCAGACGGCCTTCAAGACCGAGTTCCTCTATCGCGAGTTCGACTCGGAGGGAATCCGAATCCTCCTTCCCGTCGCGACGTTCGACGTCGACCTGAAGGTTGAATCCTTCGTGGCGGCCCTCGACCTGGGCCTGAAGAAGACGTTCCGGGGAGACCCGGGGCATCTCCTGACGACGGTCTACAGCGAGCCGGTGAAGGGCTCGGGGATTAGGAAGCGTTTCCTCGTCCTCTTCGATGGGGTCCCTGGAGGGACGGGCTACCTAGACGAGCTAATG
>CALBDV010000400.1 GCA_937927565.1 uncultured Holophagales bacterium | reverse complement strand
GAGCTCCCCGAGCTTGTAGCTGCCGACCCGCCGGAGGCGCTGGGAGGGCCGGATGCCGGCCTCGTCGACGGCGCGGGTGATGGCCCTGGCGAGGCTGGCGTCGACGGCGCGGAACTTCGAGTCGGCGAATTCGTCCGGCGAGGTCTCCGTGAGGAACTTCCCGATTCCCGGGAGCTCGGTGCGGTCGTCGCGGCCGAAGAGGAGCGTCCGCCCCTCGGGAGTGAGCCGCACGGCGAGGTCTTTCGCGGAGCAGAAGACGACGGCGTGGACGTAGGGGATCGGGTACTTCTCGAGCGCCTTCTGGCTCCGGAGGAGCTCCTTGAGACGCTTCGCCTTGGTGTTCACGAGGTAGAGCGGGTTGTCGGTGACGACCTCGCGGCGCCCGGCGTTCCAGGTCCAGGTGCCGGCGTCGCCGGAGAGGCAACCGCCACGACTCTTGATCTCGACGAGGAAGAGGCCCTTCCGGGTCAGGACGAGGGCGTCGACCTCGTTGATGGAGCCGTCCCGCGCCACGAACTCGAGATTCGACCAGCCCCGGTACGGCTCCTGGTCGGGGAGGGCCTCCCGGAGATGCTCGAGGGCTTCCTTCTCGTGAGAGAACCGCGACGCCTCGATCTGCGTCCAACGCTTCGAGTCGGCCTTCACGTCGTCAGTCCTCCGCGGACGACCCTGTCGTCGCCCCGCGGATCATTCCATGGCGGCCTTGATCGCCGCCTGGGGAATGCCGGCTCTGCGCCAGTCGATCAGGTCGTCCGCCGTGAGGGCCCGGGTGAAGGCGACCCTCCGGACCCAGGCAGAGAGCGTCTCGTCGTCGAAACCTTCGCTCTTGAGCTCCAGGAGCTTCGCCTTCGCGGATTCCGGCGTGAGGGCCTCGGACGGCGTCGTCTTTGCGGCAGTACTGACCGGGGCCTCGGCATCCCTGCCGGTGGCCCAGGCCTTTCGAAAGCCCGGATCCGCCCAGAACTTCGAGATGCACGAGAGCAGGGCGTCGCTGAGGGCTTCCTGGTAGTTGCTTTCCTTCAACGAACGTCCAAAGCGCGAGGCGGCGCCCCCGGCGACACCTGCCCAGATCTCGGTGCCGTCCCGCCGCTTCAGGCGGAACTTCATCGTCACCTCCGCCTTGTAGGTGTGCTCCTCGACGACGAAGAGCTTCAGGAGCTCGGGCTCGAGAAGATACTCAGCGCCGGAAGTGCTCGGCGTCCCCCACTCGCGGAAGGAGCTTGCGAGGATCTGCGTGACCCAGGGTGCGACGGGTGTCCTGGCCCACACCCCGACGTTCGCACCCTTCTCGATGTTCGTGCCAATCCGGTCGTCGTTTTCCGGCCGTGCATCCGTCACGAGCATGATCTCGAACGGCGGGCCTCCCACCGGGACGACTCCCCGTTTCTCCAGGACCTCCTCGGCCTCCGTCGGGACGAACTTGAGCGTGACGAGGAGCCCGGGCTTCTGGGCGGCGGCGGGAAGGGCCAGGAGCAGCGACAAGGCGAGAAGGCCCGCCTGCGACGATCGTGCGTGAAGGAGGGGGCACGTGGCGGTCTTCATCTCTATCCTGGGCCTCCGTAAGGCGCGTCGGGTCTCGAGCGGACGTGTTACTGCGGGAGGAGGGTCCTCGGGTCGGCCGTGAAGGCGTCGATCACCGACGCATACGCTCCCACGAGGGCCCCGGGCGTCGGAGTGGAGATCAGGAATGCCCCTCCGTCGAGGTTCGAGACGCCGAAGTCGTTCTGCACGTTGTATTGGGCCCGGGAGAGAGGCCCGAGCCGGATCCTCTTCGAGCCGAGGGAGGAACCCGTCGACGACAGGAGAACGATGTCGACGTCGATACTCGACTCGACGGCGCTCGCGAGCATCAGGTTTGTCCGGTACGCCGAGTTCTGGCGGACTCCAAGGATGGCGCGGGGAGCGCCGCTGACGAGCGAGGAAGCAGCGATGGCCGGCACGGCCTGCCCGTAGGTGCCGCCGCCGCCGGGCGTGAAGGTCTCGCCGAGAACCGCGAGCTGCGCAGAGCTCGAGCGGATGAGGATGGGACCGTAGTCCGACACCAGCCCGAAGAGGCTCGAAAGGACGTCCCGCCACGAGACCAGAGCCCCGGGATTCAGCGACACGAGGTGTTCCGGTCCGTTCCTTCCGTCTCCGGAATTCCCGAGGAACTTGATGAGGACGGCGGCGGA
>CALBDV010000399.1 GCA_937927565.1 uncultured Holophagales bacterium | reverse complement strand
GAGAACGGGAAGAGCTCCCAGGAGAGCGCCCGCCCGCGCATCTGGGTGGCGATCTCTTTCGAGAGCATCCGGGCCGACGAGCCCGTGAGCGTGACCCGGCACTTCTCGGTCCGCATGAGGCGGTCGACGAACGGCTCCCAGCCCGGGACGGCCTGGATCTCGTCGAAGAAGCAGTGGACCGTCTCTTTCCCCTTCTTCTCGGGGTAGAGCGAGAAGTAGGCCTCGGTCACGAGGCCGAGCCCTTCGTGCGCCAGGCCCGCGAGGCGGTCGTCGAAGAGGTTGAGGAAGAGGACGTTCTCCCTCGGGACTCCTTCTTCCAGGAGCCGTTCCACCTGCTGTAACGCGTACGTCGACTTCCCGCACCGGCGCACGCCGATCAGGACGGTGGCCTTGCCTGGAACCGCCCGCACCTTCAGCCGGCGCGGGACCCCGGTCTCGAGAGGAGCCTCCTGGGAGTCGAGGATGAGGGCCTTCAGCGTTTCGTGCATCACATCATCCGGTAATATTCGTTACCGGTTCATATGATAACCGGTAATATTCGTTACCGGTTTGGACACGCCCGGGGGCCTCATCCCGACACCGGCCAGAGGTAGGCGAGCCCCGCGGGCTCGAGGCGGGTGGCTCGGACCTCGAAGGAACGGCGGATGCGGTCGGGCTCGGTGGTCAGCTCCTTCTCGAGGTCGGCGAGGCGGCGCTCCTGGTGGCGGCGGTCGGCGGCGAGCTGGCGCTTCTCGTCTTCGGCGAAGCCGAGGTCGAGCTGCGGGTCGGCGTGCTTTGCGTGCTCGGCCTCGATGCGGGCCTTCTGCGCGAGGAGGACGTTCTGGAGGTCGTCGGCCTCGCGCCGGCCGCGGTCGGCCAGGCGCTCGGTGATGCGGCGAAGCGTCTCCTCGCCCCTTTCGCGGAGGGCCGGTAGGAGGCTGTCGAGGTCCTTCGCGGAGGTGGCGAGGAGACGGGAACGGGTGGATTCGGGGACGGGGGTGCCATTCGAGGCGAGGAGCGATTCTTCGAGGAGGGCGAGGGCGCGCTCCTCGGCCGTCTCGGCGTAGGGGCGGAGGGGGCCCTTGCGGGCGTCGGGCTCGACCC
>CALBDV010000398.1 GCA_937927565.1 uncultured Holophagales bacterium | reverse complement strand
AAGGGGAAGGCCGCCACCGGCTACCTCTACGACCCCGACCGTCTCAAGTACCCGATGAAGCGGACGAACCCGGTCAAGGGAGTCGGCGTCGACGCCGGCTGGGTCCGCATCACCTGGGACGAGGCGCTCGACCTGGCCACGGCGAAGCTGAAGGAGACGATCGAGAAGAACGGGCGCGACAGCGTCATGATCCTCGGCCTCGCCTCCCCCGACGTCTGGGCCCGCTTCCAGAACTGCATCGGGACGTCGAACCGGTTCGACCACTGGGACGAGTGCTTCCTGGCGAACCGCGTCGTCTCCGCGAACGTCATCGGCGGCTTCGTCTGGGGCCACGACTTCGCGAACGCGAACTACATCGTCACGTTCGGCTGGGACGTCGTCGGCAAGGCGAAGGTCGTCTGGGCCCGCGCCGTCACCGACGCCAAGAAGAAGGGGGCGAAGATCGTCTCCTTCAACCCCTACAAGGCGGCCGGGACCTCCGTCGTCGCCGACGAGGCGATCTCGATCCGCCCCGGATCGGACCTCGCCGTCGTCAACGCGATGATCCACGTGATCCTCGCCGAGAACCTCTACGACAAGGCGTTCGTCGAGGACCTGACGAACTTCAAGCAGTACGAGACGGAGATCCGGGCGCACTTCGCCCCCTACACCCCCGAGTGGGCCGAGGCGCTCTCCGACGTCCCCGCCGAGACGATCACCCGCATCGCCCGCGAGTTCGCGACCCAGGGCCCCGCGGTCGCCCCGATCCACAAGAAGACCCCGTCGGCCAACTACGCCAACGGCAGCGAGACGACGTTCGCCATCACGATCCTGAACGTCCTCGCCGGCACGATCGACCGGCCGGGCGGCCGCTTCTTCCCGCGGACGCACACGATCCCCGGCATCGACGCCATCGTCCCGCCGCCGGCCTACCCGACCAAGAGCGGCGTCGACATCGTGGGGCGCCACCGCCACCCGTTCCTCAAGACGGTCGGGAGCGGCATGTTCTCGTGCCTGGCGGACGGCCTGCGTAAGAACCCCGGCAAGATCCAGATGGGGATCATCACCCGCTACTCGACGATGGCCTTCCCGAATCCGCCCGAGGTCGAGGCCGAGCTGAAGAAGATTCCCTTCACGGTCGTCTGCGACATCTTCCCCAACGAGATCATCGACCTGGCCGACGTCGTCCTCCCCTCGGCCCTCTACCTCGAGGTCTCCGACCTCGTCGCCCGCGACCACCACGCCCCCTACAAGATGACCGTCGTCCGTCAGCCTGTCGTCCCGCCGCAGTTCGAGACGAAGCCGCTCGGCTCCATCCTCCTCTCCTGGGGCCTCAAGGCCTTCCCCGAGTACTGGAAGAACCCCGACGGGACGCCGATCAACATGGGCTACGTCCTCGACGAGAAGACCAAGCGTGCCGGCCTCGGAGCGAACTTCGCCGAAATGAAGGCGAAGGGGTTCGTGAAGGATGTCGCGCCCTTCGTCCCGCGGACGACCTTCCCGACGGCGAGCGGGAAGATCAACATCTACGTCAAGGCCTTCGCGGACGCCGGCTTCGAGCCGCTCCCGACGTGGAAGCAGAAGCGCGACGTCCCGAGCGACCAGTACCCCTTCTACCTCCTCACGATCATTCCCCCCATGCACATCCGGAACACCACGGAGAACAACCGGATCACGAACGAGATCAAGGGGACGAACGAGGTCTTCATCAACGTCCAGACGGCGCGCGGCCTCGGCATCTCCGAGGGCGACATGATCAAGGTCCGCTCCCGCGTCGGCGAGATCCAGGTCCCGGCCCGCCTCACCGAGGCGATCCGGCCCGACTGCGTCCTCGTCCCGCACGGCTTCGGCCACCAGTCGCGCCTCATGACCGCGGCCTACGGCAAGGGCGCCAAGGACGCCATCCTCGTCCCCGGGCAGTCGATGGACGACATCCTCGCCCGCAAGGACGTCGGCGGCGCGGCCTGCATCATGGACGCCGTCGTCTCCATCGCGAAGGTCTGATCGTGACGAGCGGCGCTTCCGGTCCCGGGGGTCTCCTCCTCTCCCTCGCCGTCGCTGAGCCGGCGCGGGGAGGACCGCGGACTGCCGCCTTCGTCTCCGGCTTTCTTTCACGCCTTCTCCTCGACCCGCCGTCCGAGGCTCTTCACGCCCTTCTCGGACGGCGGGCCGATCCACCGCTCGTGCACGACGGCCTCGACGCTCGCGTCGGGGCCGTCGCCCGCCTCTACCGCGAGGCGGATCCGGTCGAGCTGGCAAAGGAATGGACGCGCCTCTTCGTCGGACCGCGGGCCGCTCCCTGCCGCCCCTGGCACGACACCTGGGAGTGCGAGGGTCCGCCGCGGCTGCGCGGCCCCCAACACGCTTCGATGCTCGGCTACTGGAGCCGCGCGGGGCTGGAGCCGGTTCACGTCGAGACCGAGCCCGCCGACCACGCCGGCCTCATCCTCGCCCTCTTCTCGGCGCTCGCGACGCGGGCCGCCGAGGGGGACGACGTGAAGGGCCTCCTCGAAGACCTCTGGACCGCGCACATCGCGTCGTGGCTGCC
The DNA here is from genome assembly GCA_937927565.1 of uncultured Holophagales bacterium. GTDB lineage: Bacteria > Acidobacteriota > Thermoanaerobaculia > UBA5066 > UBA5066 > UBA5066. The sequence goes on along the minus strand of CALBDV010000398.1, from coordinate 2,392 downwards.
CCGATTTGCCGCAACGCTCGAAGCAGAAGCGAAGGTCCCCGCCCTGAAAGCGGCCGGGGAACTCCTCCTCTTCACGGTCTCCTGACCACCCGTACCCTGCGCCCGCCGCCCCGCCCGGGACTCGGACGAGCCGGGCGGCGCCCTCCTACTTCGCCGTCCTCGCCCCCAGCACCGTCCGTCCCGCCACCGCGAGGAGGACGACCGCACCCCCCGCGAGCGCCCACGCGGACGGTCTCTCCCCGATGCCGAGGAACGCCCAGAGCGGATTGAACGCCGGCTCGAGCATCCCGAGAAGCGACGCCTCCGCGGCCGGGACGACCGACAGACCCCGCACGAACAGGATGTAGGCGATCCCCATCTGGACGATGCCGAGGAACGCGATGACCGCGAAGCCCTTCAGGTCGAGTGCGAGGTTCCCCCAGGCGAAGGGCAACGCGATCGCGCCGGCGAGGAGGTTCCCGAGGAAGACCGAGGACATGGCGTCGCGCGACTGGTCGCGCCGGAGGAGCAGGACGGTCAGGCCGAAGAAGAGACCCGAGACGATCCCCATCAGGTTCCCGGCGAGGTGCCCCCCGTCCAGCTTGCCGACGAAAAAGAGCGACATCCCTCCGAGCGCGACGGCGATGGCGACGGCGTCGGCCTTCCGGAACCTCTCCTTCAGGAGCCACGGCCCGAGGGCGAGGACGTAGAACGGCCCGGTGTACTGGAGGAATATCGCGTTCGCCGCCGTCGTCCACTTCGTCGCCGTGACGAACGTCAGGATCATGAGCGCGTAGACGACGGCCGTTGCGACGGACGCCCTCTTCCACCTCTCGAGGCTCGGCCGGAAGACGGCCACGAGGAAGGCGACGGTCAGCGCCGCCCGCCAGAAGACGACGCCGAGAGCGTCGAGCGGGACGATCTTGATGGCGAGGCCGCCGGTAGACCAGAGCAGCGCCGCCGCCGCGACGTAGAAGCGGCCGGCGCGGGGAGAGAGAGCTTCGGGCATTCAGCGCTTGAGGACGAGGACCGGTACGGTGAGGGCGAGCGCCCGCTCCGGCAGGCACGTCCCCTCGCCGCAGGCGCGATATCGAAGGGAGATGGCGATCGGGTGTTCGCCCTCGGTCGCCTCGGGACCGACGTCGAAGACGAGCGTCACGTCGACGTGTCCCTCGTAGCCGGGCTCGGTCGTCCCGTCCTCGTGTCGCACCGTCCGGCGCGGCGGCAGCTCGACGGCGGCGCAGCGCAGGTCGGGCCCGCCCCACGCGTCGACCGCGAGCGGCTTCTCCCCCGTCAGGGACCAGCCCGCGGCCAGCTCGACGGCGATCCTCACCTCGAGCATCTCGCCCGGCGCGACCCGGTCGGTGGAGATGGAGGCCGAGACGCGGACAGGACCAACGGCCGGCTCAGGTCCCGTTCCCTTCGCATCCTCCTCGTCGTCCTCCCCATCCTCTCTTCCTGCGCCGTCCTTCACCGCCGACGCCTCCCGCAGGAGACCGCCCGTCCGGAGCTCCTCCCACGCGAGGTGCCACGACTCCGTACCGTGAGGAGCGCGCTCCATCAGCCCCGACACCTCCTCGACCGCCGCGAGCGCCTCGGCCGCGAGGGCCGCGTCGCCCTCTCGCCGCGCCAGGCGCGCGAGGGCTCGGGCGGCTGCGCCAGGCCCCGAGGGAATCGCCTTGTCGAAGAGGTCTCGCGTCCTCACGAGGAGGGGCTCGTGTCCCTCCCCCGTGAACGTGAAGCCGGGGACTCCGGGCCGTGTGAAGCGGCGCCGCAGGCCTGTGACGACGCGGCGGGCCTCGGCCGCCCACCGCTTCGCCTCCGCTCCGTCGGGCTCGGCGTCGGCGAGGTCGAGAAGGGCGAGCGCCAGGTACGCCTCGTCCTCGAGGAAGGCGAGGATCTTCGCCTCCCCTCCTGCCCAGGTCCGGAGGAGGCGTCCCTCGCCGTCGCGCATCCGGGTCAGCACGAATCGCGCGCACTCCCGGGCCGCCTCGAGGTAGCGCGGCTCGCCGAGTATCGAGGACGCGACCGCGAGGCCCGAGATCGTCAGCGCGTTCCAGCCCGCGATCCGCTTGTCGTCCGTCGCCGGCGGCACCCGCCGGCGCCTCCGTTCGAGGAGCCGGGCCCTCACCGGGGCGAGGCGCGCCTCGTCCTCCCCCGACGGCTCGTCTCCGAGGTGGAGGACGTTCAGGCCGGTCGCCTGCCGCGTCGATTCGTCGTGGAAGTTCCCCTCGGCCCGGACGCGGTAGGCGCTCGCGAAGAGCGCGGCGTCGCCGCCGGCCACCTCGCGCACCTCGGCCTCCGGCCAGACGAAGTACTTCCCCTCCTCCCCTTCCGAGTCGGCGTCGGTCGCGGCGAAGAAGCCCCCTTCCTCCCCGCGCATCTCCGAGAGGAGCCAGTCGCCGATGCCGCG
>CALBDV010000397.1 GCA_937927565.1 uncultured Holophagales bacterium | reverse complement strand
GCGACCATCGGGAAGGAGAACTGCCCGCCGGAGAGGAAGCGGAGCTTGCCGGCGCTGTTGACGATCTCCTCCATCGAGAACGTCAGGAAGGGGGCGAAGAGGAGGTCGACGACGGGGCGGAGGCCCGTGGCGGCCGCGCCAGCGGCGGTCCCCGCGATGATCCCCTCGGCGAGCGGCGTGTTCCTCACGCGCGCGGCGCCGAACTCCGCGACGAGGTCGTGCCTCTTGGTGGCGATTCCCTCTCCGAAGGCGAGGACGGTCGCGTCGCGGCGCATCTCCTCTGCGAGGGCTTCTCCGATGGCGTCGTAGGGGGTGATCGTTCTCATGGCTCTCGTCCTTCTCAGGCGTAGACGTGGGTGGTGAGCTCGTCGAGGGAAGGCCAGGGCGAGTCGGCGGCGAAGGCGAAGGCGGCGTCCAGGCGCTCGGCGACGCGGCGGTCCATCGCGGCGGCCTCCGCGGCCGTGAGGGCGCCGCTCTCGAGGAGACGCGACCGGAGCGTGGCGATGGGGTCGCGCGCGCGCCAGGAGGCGAGCTCGTCCTTGTCGACGTAGCCCTGGTCGTCGGGCTCGAAGTGGCCGCGGAGGCGGTAGGTCTTCGTCTCGAGGAGGAACGGCATCCTCGTCTCCCGGATCCTCTCGACGGCCTCGGCCGCGGCGGCGAAGACGGCCTCGGCGTCGTTCCCGTCCACGGTCCGGCCCTCGAGGCCGTAGCCGGCGGCGCGGGAGGCGATGTTCTCGGTCAGCATCGTCTCGCGGCGGTGAACGAAGGCCTGCCACTCGTTGTTCTCGCAGACGAAGAGGACCGGGAGCTTCCAGACGGCGGCGAGGTTCAGGGCCTCGTGGAAGATCCCCTCGCAGGCGGCGCCGTCGCCGAAGAAGCAGGCGACGACCGCGTCGCTCCCCTTCATCGAGAGGGAGAGGGCGACCCCGGGCGCGAGGGAGAGCTCGCCCCCGACGATCGTCGACGTGAGGATCACGCCGAGCTCCTTCGCCGAGACGTGGAGCGTGCCGCTCTTGCCGCCGCAGTAGCCGGTCGAGCGGCCCATGACCTCGGCCATGAGGCGCCCCGGGTCGGCGCCCCGGGCGAGGAGGTGCCCGGCGCTCCGGTGGTTCGTCAGGATGAGGTCGTCCTTGCCCAGGGCGGCGACGACGCCGACGGCGGAGGCCTCCTGCCCGACGCAGGTGCAGGTGCCGGGGGAGCGTCCCTCGGCGAAGGATGCGGCGCTGCGCTCCTCGAAGGAGCGGATGAGGATCATCTGCTCGAGGAGCATGGCCGGGTTCTGGAAGGTGGAGTTCGTCGACATCGTTCACCTCTCGTATGGCGCAGGGCGCCTGTCGGTCAGGAGCGCGGCGGTTGTTCCCGATGCCGGTGAAGATGCGGCCGGTGGCGGAAGGGCGCCACCTAAGATTCGCCTAAGCAACCCTAAGAAGTTCCTACTTTCTGTGCACTTCTATTGTCCGAAGGTACGCGGCCCGCTGGCATACTCACACCATGCGAAGGTTGAGGGTCGTTCTCGTCGTCGTGCTGGCGACCACGGGTTCCGGCTCCTGCCGGAGACCCCCTCTTCCGGTGCGCATCGCCATCCACAGCGCTGTCCAGAGCTTCGACCCTCACCTGCAGAACGAGGTCCTCACCTCGGCGGTCCTGGCCAACCTCTACGACGGCCTGACCGAGTTCGACGAGGAGTCCCGGATCAGGCCGGCGCTGGCCGCGACGTGGACGAACCCCGACGAGCGGACGTGGGTCTTCCGGTTGAGACCGGGTGTCCACTTTCACGACGGACGACCGTTGACGGCTGAGGACGTCGTCTTCAGCTTCCTGCGCGCCCGGAATCACCCCAGGTCGGACCTTGCGAGCTACCTCGTCGAGGTGGAAAGCGTCCGGGCGCTCGACCCGCTCACCGTCGAGATCCGGACCCGGCGCCCATTCGCCGCCCTTCTCGTCAAGCTCTCGCCCGTTCAGATCGTTCCCCACGGCTCGCCCGAGACGATCACCCAGCCGGTCGGCACGGGCTCGTATCGCTTCCTGAGGTACGAAGAGGGAGGTCCTATCGAGCTGGTTCCCGTCCGCGTGGACTGGCGCGGTCCGGCCGAACGGGCCCCCCTGACGTTCGTCGTCGAACGGGAGCCGCGGAAGCGCCTCGAGAAGCTCCTCTCCGGGGAGGTCGAGGTCGCGGCTGGTCTCTCGGAGGATGCCGTGGACGTCCTTCGCGGATCCGCCTGCTGCGAGGCGGCAGTCCGACCGGGCTCCATCGTGGAGTATCTGCACCTCTCGTTGATCGACCCCCGCTTCCGCGACCGGCGGGTCCGGCAGGCGATCGACCTCGCGATCGACCGGGCCGCCTACGTCGCCGCAGCGCACCATGGGCTGGGGCAACCCGTCGGCCAGCTCGTCGTTCCCGGGATCTTCGGCTACGCGGCTGGCCTGAAGCCGACGACGCGGGACGTCGCACGGGCGCGGCGGCTGCTTGCCGAGGCTGGCTATCCCGACGGCTTCGACGTCGTCCTGGAATACCGGCCGGGGCGCCGGGGCGAGATCCTCGCGGCCCAGCTCGGTGAGGCCGGGATTCGCGTGACTCCGAAGGAGTCGGTCTGGACGGACCTCTACTCCCGCCTGCGGCGTGGAGAGGTCGGCTTCTATCACGGAGGGGTCGTCGCCCAGACGGGCGAGGCGAGCGACGTCCTCGACAGCTTCGTTCACACGCGCGACGAGGCGCGAGGCTACGGCAACACCAATCACTCCCGCTACTCGAACCCCAGGGCCGACGTTCTCATCGAGGAGGCGGCCTCCTCGCTCGTGATGACCCGCCGGCGGGAGCTGCTCCAGGAGGCGATGCGGGTCGTGATGAACGACGTGGAGTTCGTCCCGATCGCTGGGCTCTACGACGTCTACGGCGTCCGCGAGGGTGTCCGCTTCGCGCCGCGTATTGATCTGAAGCTCCTCGGGCGGGACATCGAGCGTCGCTGAGCGGGGCCCGCAGCGGCCCTGAACCCGGGCGTACGATGCCTTCGTGAGCGCGCCCCTGACCGCCCCTCGCCCCTCGCCTTCGGGCTCTCCCTCCCCGGCACCGCCGCCCCCGGACGTCGAAGCGCGGCACGTCGCCCACGTTCTGGACGAGGTCATTGCAGGGAGGGGCGACTCGCCGGCATTGAGGCACCTCGTCGCCGGGGAGTGGCGCGACGTCACGTGGAGGGAGCTGAAGGAGGCCGTGGGCGCCCTCGCGTCGGCGCTCGTCGACGCCGGGATCGGCGAGGGAGACCGGGTGGCGATCCTGGCGTCGAACCAGCCCGCCTGGACGATCGCCGACCTCGCGATTCTCAGGGTGAGAGGCGTATCCGTACCTATCCACTCCACGAGCAGCGACGCGCAGATCGGGTTCATCCTGAGGGACTCCGGCTCGAGGATGGTCTTTGCGGGAGCCGGCGAGCCTTCCGTGAAGGTCGCAACGGTTCTGCCCGGCTGCCCCGGAGTCGAGCGGGTGGTCGTCTTCGGGGACGAGGCCCTTCCGGAGGGCGAACGCTTCGAACGTTTCGACGACATGCTGCGCAGGGGGCGCGAAGCCGGCCGCGAGGAGGAAGTGGCCGAGCGCCTGTCCCGCGCGAGACCCGACGACCTCCTGACGCTCCTCTACACGTCGGGGACGACGGGCGAGCCGAAGGGGGTGATGCTCCCTCACTCCGCCTTCACCGTAACCTGCACGTACCACGACCTGCGGCTCCCGCCCATCGGCGCCGACGACGTATCGCTCTGCTTCCTCCCGCTCAGCCACATCTTCGAGCGGGCCTGGACCTTCTACATCCTCTACCGCGGCGCCGTGACGGCGTACTGCGAGGACCCGAAGGACGTGGGCCTCCTCCTGCCGCAGGTGCGCCCCACGCTCATGTGCGCCGTCCCGCGCTTCTACGAGAAGGTCTTCGCGAAGGTCCACGAGAAGGTGGCGGCCTCCTCCGTCGTCCGCCGCGCCCTCTTCGCGTGGGCGGTGAGGACGGGAGGCGCCGTGAGCCTGAAGAGGCGCAACGGCCTTCCCGTGCCGCGCCTCCTCGCGCTCCGCCACGCCGTCGCGGACCGGCTCGTCCTCTCGAAGATTCGTGCAGGCTTCGGCGGGCGGACGCGCCTCCTGCCGTGCGCCGGCGCGCCGCTCTCGCCGGCCATCGAGGAATTCTTCCACTCGGTCGGCGTCTTCGTCTGCCAGGGGTACGGCCTCACGGAGACGACGGCGACGGTGACGTGCCACGACCCGGCGCACTTCCGCGTCGGGACGGTCGGATCGCCGCTGCCGGGCATCGAGGTACGAATCTCCGAGGAAGGAGAGGTCCTGGTGAAGGCGCGGACGGTGATGCAGGGCTACTGGAACCGGCCCGTGGAGACGGCGGCCGTCTTCCGCGACGGCTGGTTCCGGACGGGAGATGCCGGCGAGATCGGCGAGGACGGGACGCTCCGGATCACCGACCGGATCAAGGACCTGATCAAGACGGCGGGCGGGAAGTACGTGGCGCCGCAGCAGATCGAGACGACGATCGGCGCCGACCCGCTGGTCGAGCAGGTGGCGGTGCTCGGCGAGGGGCGCAGCTTCGTGACGGCGCTCGTCGTTCCGGCCTTCGACGCGCTCGAGAAGTGGGCACGCGAGGCGGGCATCGCGTTCACGGGGCGCGAGGATCTCGTCCGCAACGCGAAGGTCCTCGACCTCATAAGGCGGACGATCGAGGAGCGGACGAAGGACCTCGCCCCTTGGGAGAAGGTGCGGAAGTTCGCGCTCCTGGCGAAGGAGTTCTCGGTGGAGGGAGGCTCGATGACGCCGACCCTGAAGGTCCGCCGGCGCGCGGCGGCCGAGCTCCACCGCGACAGGATCGAGGAGATGTACGAAGGAGAGGTTCGGGCCGGTGCCGGGCCGCTCTCCTATACTCGGCCTCCTGTGCGTGGCGCTACGGTTCCCCTGCTTCTCCTCCTCCTTCTTCCTGCCGTCCTGAGCACCCCGGCCCCGGCGGTCGAGGGAGTCCCGCCCGTCTCGCCCGGGGAGCTGGGGGCGCACATCCGTTTCCTGGCGGACGACCTTCTCGAGGGGCGTGCCCCGGGGACGCGCGGGGACCGGCTGACGCAGGCGTACCTGGAAGCGGCGTTTCGGGGGAACGGCCTCGCCCCCGCCTTCGGCGCGAGCTACCGGCAGGACGTTCCGATCCGTCTCGTGACGCCCGATCCGAAGACGACGCTCGACTTCTCCGGGGCGGTGGGAGGCGAGTCGGCAGGCCGCTTCGGCGACGATTTCGTTCTCGGATTTCCGAAACCGGAGGCGGCCGGACGGGTCTCCGCGGACCTCGTCTTCGCGGGTTATGGAATCGAGGCGAAGGAGTGGGGCTGGGACGACTTCAAAGGGGTCGACGTAGCGGGGAAGGTACTCCTCCTCCTGGCCGGGGAGCCCGGCGGAGACGACCCGGCTCTCTTCGCGGGGAAGACGCTGACGCACCACGGCCGCTGGCGGACCAAGCTCGAGGTGGCCGCGCGCCACCGGGCGGCGGGTGTTCTCTTCGTCTACACGAGGGAAGGCGCCGGCTACGGCTGGGAGGTCGTCCGGAACGGCTGGACCCGTCCCGTCACGTACGACCCGGCGGAAGCCCGGCTCCTCCTGGAGGGATGGCTCAGCGGCCCCGCGGCTGTCCGGGCCATACGGGCCGCGGGCGAGTCGCCCGAGGAATTGCGCACCGCCGCGAACCGGCCCGACTTCCGCCCGCGACCACTGGCGGTGAAGGTGGAGGCGCGCGCGAACCCGAAGTACGAGACGATCGTCTCGGGGAACGTCGCCGGCCTCGTTCGAGGGAAAGGTCCGGCGGACTCGTCGCCGGTCGTCGTCGTCAGCGCGCACCACGACCACCTCGGAGTCGGGACCACCGAGAACGGCGATTCCATCTACAACGGGGCGATGGACAACGGCTCGGCGCTCGCCGTCCTGCTGGCGCTCTCGCGCCGGATCGGCGCCCGGACCGGGGAGCTTCCCGTCGACGTCCTGTTCCTCGCCCCGGCAGCCGAGGAGGGAGGGCTTCTCGGTTCCGGACGTTTCGTCGCCCAGCCACCGGTGCCTCTCCCGCGAATGGTCGCCAACATCAATCTCGAGATGTCGGCGGTCTGGGGTCCGGCCCGCGACCTGGTGGCCATCGGGGCCGGAGAGAGCGCGCTCGGTTCCATCGTCGAAGCGGTGGCGAAGAAGGAAGGGCTGAAGGTCGCCCCCGAGCCGGCGCCGGAGCAGGGCTTCTTCTACCGTTCCGACCAGTACTCCTTTGCCAGGGCAGGTATTCCGGGGATCTGGATCGACCTCGGGGACGACCTCGTCGGGACCCCCGCCGGTACGGGTCTGGCCCGCCGCGAGGAGTACCGGGCGAAGCGCTACCACCGCCCGAAGGACGAGTTCGACCCCGCGTGGGAGCTGACGGGGACGGCGCAGCTCGCCAGGGTCGTCGAGCTCGCCATCGAGGAGATCGCGGCGCGGGGGGGCGTGGTCCCCTGGAAGTCCGGATCACCCTACCGGCGTTGAGGCGGACGTCGCCCGGGCCGGCCGGGGCGTAGCATGGCGGGGTGAGCGACGCCCCCGAAATTCCTCCGACCACCGATGCTCCCGACGCCGGCACCCTCCTCGACGGCGGATTCTCCTCCCTGGGCCTCGACCCGCGCCTTCTCTCGGCGCTCTCCTCGCTCGGATACGAGGAGCCCACTCCCATCCAGCTGCAGGCGATTCCACCGCTCCTGGCGGGGCGTGACGTCCTCGCGCAGGCGGCGACGGGAACGGGGAAGACCGCCGCGTTCGCTCTCCCGATGCTCGACCGGCTGATCCGGGAGGGGGGCGAGAGAAAGGCCGTCTTCGGCCTCGTCCTCGTCCCGACCCGCGAGCTCGCGATGCAGGTGGCCGAGGCGGTCCATCGCTACGGCCGGGGGACCGGGGTCCGCGTCCTCGCCGTCTACGGCGGCTCGTCGATGGGGCTTCAGCTCCGGGAGCTCGCACGGGGCGTCGACGTCGTCGTCGCAACGCCGGGCCGGGCGCTCGACCACGTGAAGCGGGGGACGCTGAAGCTCTCCGGCGTGAAGCTCGTCATCCTCGACGAGGCCGACGAGATGCTCGACATGGGCTTCGCGGAGGACCTCGAGGCGATCCTCGACGCGACGCCGGAGGGGCACCCGATGGCGCTCTTCTCGGCGACGTTCCCCGCGCGGATCGCCGGCCTGGCGGGACGGCACCTCACCTCGCCGGTCGAGCTGCGCCTCGGGGCAGCCCGCGACGCAGCGGGAGCGAAGGACGACGGCGGCATCAAGGTGAAGCAGACGGCCTACGTCGTTCCCCGGGCCCACAAGCTGGCGGCCCTGTCGCGCATCCTCGACCTCGAGGATCCGACCTCGGCCATCGTCTTCTGCCGGACCCGGACCGAGGTCGACGAGATCTCCGAGAAGCTCAACGCCCGGGGCCGCCGGGCCGAGGCGCTCCACGGAGGATTCACTCAGGACCAGCGCGACCGGGTGATGAAGCGCTTCCGCTCGGGCGCGGCGGATCTCCTCATCGCGACCGACGTCGCCGCGCGCGGCCTCGACGTCGAGCAGATCTCGCACGTCTTCAACTACGACGTGCCGAGCGAGGCGGAGGCGTACGTCCACCGCATCGGGCGGACCGCGCGCGCGGGCCGCGCGGGGACGGCGATCACCCTCTTCGAGCCGCGCGAGCAGTGGCTCCTCGCAAACGTCGAGCGGCTGACGAAGAAGAAGATCGAGAGGGCGACGGTTCCCACCGTCGCCGACCTCAGGGCCCGGCGGCTCGAGCTGACCCGGGCGTCTCTGCGGGAGACGATCCTCGGCGGAGGGCTCGAGACGTTTCGCGTCGCGGTCGATTCCCTGGCCGACGAGTTCGACATCCTCGACGTCGCGGC
>CALBDV010000396.1 GCA_937927565.1 uncultured Holophagales bacterium | reverse complement strand
GCCGTCCGGACTCAGCCGGAAGAGGCTGATGCTCCCGTGCGCCTGCGCCTGGACGGGCCTCCCCACGAAGAGACCGTCGTCGGCCCGGTCGAGCTCGATGATCCCCTCGACGCTCAGGTCGGGGCGAACGCCCTTCGGCAGCTCTCCTTCGAGGCTCGCGTCCACCGTCACCGTCCCGTTCTGCACGGCCGGGTCGATCCGGACGACCCTTCCCTTCACGACGCCGTTGCGCGTGTCGACGTCGACGGGCTGGCCGATGAGAATGTCCTTCGCCTGCGTCTCGCTCACCCGAAGCTCGGCTTTGAGGGGCAGCGGCCGCGCCACTTTCGCGAGGCTCGCGCCGCTGGCCAGCTGCTGCCCCACCTGGACGAGCACCTGCTGGAGAATTCCCGTCATCCCCGCGCGGACCTTCAGGGAAGCCATCTGCTCCTGCTTGAGGCCGTACAACGCCCTGGCCTGCTCGAGCCGGGCACGGGCCGGAGCCACGTTCCCGCCGCTGCTCTCGAAAAGACCGGCACGGGCCTCTTCCGCCGCCAGGCGGCCCGTGACCTCTTCGGCCCTCACCTGCGCCCGGAGGACATCGAGGTCACTCTGGAGACCCTCCTTGCGGAGGCGTTCGGAGGCCAGGAGCGTGGCCCTGGCTTCCCTTGCGTTCGCCCGGGTCGAGTCGAGCGTCGCGCGCTGGTTGAGCCGGTCGACCTCGTAGTCGGCCTCGGCCCGGCGCATCTGCCAGAGGGCATCTACGGTTGCCTGCTGCAGCTCGGGAGACGAGAGCTCGGCGATGATGCTGTTCTCCGTTACCGGCGTGCCCGGGAAGAGGATCACCCGCTCCACCTTGCAGGCCACCTGGGCCGTGATCATCCGGACGTCCACGGGCACGAGGGTGCCGGTTCCCCGCACCTGGAAGACCATGGCTCCGCGTTTCACCGTATCGATGAGAACGCTCTGGCGCTCCACGGCGGGCGCCGCCGGCTGCAGGCGGGAAAGGCCCCAGAAGAGGAGACCCGTGACGAGGGCCAGCCCCGCTCCGAGGTAGTACTTCCGGCGGTTGGGTTTCACCTCTCGCGGTATATCCACTGCATAGCCTCGGTTGGCCAAACGCCAGTTCCGTGCCAGGTGTCTGGACTCGGGAGAACGGCATTCCTGCGGAGACGGGACACCTCGGAGTCCCGAACGTGGGACGAGCCATCCCGAGGTCGAGACGCCGACGCCCCTCGCGCTCGGGGCGAGCCGAGGCATGGCCGCGACGCCGCGAGGAGCCCCCGGCAATACGGCGCTCCCACCTCCCGAGGAGGGCGAGATGACCGAGCACACCTGCCGAATCAGGCGTCAGCGGCTTCTCCTCACGTTTGACAAAGGTGACTTCAGCGGTAACATTACCTTTAACGTCACCTTTCCCGAACCGCAAGGAGCTGAAATGCTCGGCATCTCTCGCCAGACGGACTACGCATCCCGGATCGTTCTCCACCTCGCGTGTCTCGAGAAAGGCGCTCGGGTGCCCATTGCGGAGATCGCTCATCGGCGCCTGCTCCCGGCGCCTTTCGTCCGACGCGTGATCGGCCGGCTCGTGTCGGCAGGCATCGTCGCCACGGTGCGCGGCGCCGGCGGAGGCGTGGCCCTGGCCCGCCCGGCCGCCGAGATCTCGCTGCTCGACGTGGTCCGCGCGATGGAGGGCGGAATCGTGCTCAACGCGTGCGTCGACGCGCCTCACTCCTGCCCGCTGGCGACGAAGTGCCCGGTTCAGGCGGCGTGGACCGACGCCACCCGGGCGCTCGAGGCGAATCTCGCCGCCGTGAGGTTCGACAGCCTGTCGACCCCGTCCGAACTACACATCGCGGCCCACGGCTACCCGGCGACCGCCGGAGCCGCCCGCCGCAAGAAGACCCGTTCGTGAACGAAAGGAGGAGCCTGTGGACGTCCTGACCCTGTCGCGATTGCAGTTTGCCGTTGCCACGTATTTTCACTTCCTCTTCGTGCCCCTGACCCTGGGCCTGTCGGTCCTCGTCGCCATCATGGAGACGATGTTCGTGAGGACCGGGGACGAGGACTACAAGCGGATGACGAAGTTCTGGGGAAAGCTCTTCCTCATCAACTTCGCCATCGGGGTGGTCACCGGGATCACCCTTGAGTTCCAGTTCGGCACCAACTGGTCGCGCTACTCGGAGTACGTCGGCGACATCTTCGGCTCGCTGCTCGCGATCGAGGCGACGGTCGCCTTCTTCCTCGAGTCGACCTTCATCGCGGTCTGGTTCTTCGGCTGGAAGAAGCTCTCCCCCAAGGCACACCTGCTGACGATCTGGCTGGTCG
>CALBDV010000395.1 GCA_937927565.1 uncultured Holophagales bacterium | reverse complement strand
TCTCGTCGTTCGAGAGGTCGCACGCCTCGCTGAAGAACTTCGTCGAGGAGGTCGCCGTCGTCCGCCTGGGAGTCGCGCACCTCGCACTCCTCACGACGCACCTGCTCGGCGAGGGGAAGGAGGACCTGGCGTCGTTCCTGCTCTTCCTCGACAGCCAGGTCTCCAAGGGCGGAAACGGGACCTCGGAGCCGATGCGGCGAGGGAGCGCCGAGACCGAGCTGGCCCTGGTGGTCGAGAAGCTCGACGACTTCTCGAAGATCCTCGACGAGATCTCGCGGGCGCCGTTTCTTCCGCTCCAGACGTATCTTTCGCTCGGGCGGATCGTCGTCGGGACGCTGAAGAGCGACCCGAACCTCGGCGTCCTCTTCAGGGAGAACCTCAGGCCGGTCCTCGACCGCGAGTCGAAGCAGTCCCTGGCGCGCGTCCTCGCTTGCGTGACCGATTCGAGCCAGAAGTCGGCCCTCGCGGCGCTCTTCGTCGAGCTCTTCAAGGGGCTCCGCTACACCGAGCGCATCCGGCAGACGATCGAATCGCCTTCGACGATCAAGCGCGCGCTCCTCGTCTTCGGCCTCATCCGGGCCCAGTCGGCCGGCCTCTGCGAGTTCATCCGGAAGCGGCTCCTGCCGCGTTTCCCCGAGGAATCGCCCGTCGGCGCGGGGCTGGAGCGCCTCGTCTTCTCCGTCGAGATGGAAGTGAAGAAGGTCATGGAGCTCGAGCTCGTCGACGTCGTCCTGATGAAGGACCCGAAGCTCGTCTATGCGCGGATGGAGGATGCGTCAGGGATCCTCAGGGACCTCTTCCAGCAGAGCGTGATCGGCCTCGCCGAGACCTTCTCGTCGGACGTGGACGGACGGGCCCTCTTTCCGGAGTACCGGACGAAGCTCGACCAGAGCCTGAAGCTGCGAGACGACCTCTGGACGCTGCTCCAGGCGGTCCAGGCGTTCTCGAGGGGCACGGACAAGAAGGCGCTCAAGGCGATGATCGACGTCCTCGACGCCTTCCGCCGGGGCTCGATGAAGCACCTGATGTTCAAGGACTGGTCCCTCTTCGACCGGTTCTTCACGGGTTTCTCGCGGGAACGGACGCCTCGTGCCTTCCTGCCGGCCGCCCACCAGTTCGAGGTCTTTCTCAAGACGCTCATTCGCGAGGTCTCGAAGCGATCGGTCCTCTCGGACCACCCGTTCCGGGCGGTCCGGGCGCGGTCGGGCGAGGGCGCGGAGCCGCAGGAGCCGTCCCGCTACAATTGATGCCGGGTCGCGATTCGCGGCCGGGAGGTTCGTCCTTGGGTTTCGTCACCGTCCCGGCGGCCGCCGAGCATTTCCGGCAGGGCCGCTTCGTGATCATCGTCGACGATCAGGACCGCGAGAACGAGGGAGACCTCTGCCTCGCGGCCGAGCACGTCACGGCCGAGACCATCAACTTCATGGCCCGCGAAGGGCGCGGACTCGTCTGCGTCTCCCTCACGGAGGAGCGCTGCGACGAGCTCGACCTCGCCCCGATGGTCGAGGAGAACACGTCGAACCACGGGACGGCCTTCACCGTCAGTGTCGAGGCCCGCGGGAAGACGACGACCGGGATCTCGGCCGCCGATCGCGCGCAGACCGTCCGGACGCTGGTCGACCCGCGGACCAAGCCGCACGACCTGCTCCGCCCCGGTCACACGTTTCCGCTCAGGGCCCGCAAGGGGGGCGTCCTCAAGCGGGCCGGCCACACCGAGGCCTCGATCGACCTCGCGCGGGTCGCGGGGCTGATGCCCGCTGCCGTCATCTGCGAGATCCTGAACGACGACGGCGCGATGGCCCGGGTTCCCGACCTCCTCCGGTTCTCGGAGCTGCACGGCATCCCTCTCGTCTCGGTGGCCGACATCATCCGCCACCGGATGCATCACGAACGGCTCATCCAGCGTGTCGCCTCTCCGATCCTCCCGACCCAGAACGGCGACTTCCGCGTCATCGCCTATCGCTCCGATCTCACGGACGAGGAGCACATCGCCCTCGTGAAGGGGGAGATCTCCGAGGACGACCCGATCCTCGTCCGCGTCCACTCGGCCTGCCTGACGGGCGACGTCTTCGGGTCGGCCAGGTGCGACTGCGGGGAGCAGCTGAACCTCGCGCTCGAGATGATCGCTCTCGAGGGAAAGGGCGTCCTCCTCTACCTCCTCCAGGAAGGGCGCGGCATCGGCCTGCTGAACAAGCTCCGCGCCTATGATCTTCAGGACCAGGGGATGGACACGGTCACCGCGAACGAGGCGCTCGGCTTCGCGCCCGACGTTCGCGATTACGGCATCGGCTGCCAGATCCTCCGTGACCTCGGCGTGAAGAAGATGCGCCTCCTGACGAACAACCCCAAGAAGTACGTCGCCCTCGACGGCTTCGGCCTCGAGATCGTCGAGCGGGTCTCCCTCGAGATCCCGCCGACCGATTCGACGCGAGGCTACCTGTCCGTCAAGAAGGCGAAGATGGGGCACCTCCTCAAGCTGGTGTAGGAAGGCACGCCGCGGTGGCGTACGGCTTCGTCCTCGTCGGCGGCCTCTCGACGCGCATGGGGCGCGACAAGGCGCTGCTCCCGCTCGGAGGTGTCCCGATGGCGCTGCTGCAGGCGCAGAAGCTCGAGCGGATCTGTGGCCGTGCCGCGTTCGTCGGCAAGGACCCAGGGCCTTACGCGGAGTACGGGTTTCCCTTCGTCGCCGACCAACCGGCCGATCGGGCGGCTCTCCACGGCCTCGTCGCGGCGCTGGACTGGAGTCCGGAGGAGCACACGATCGTCCTCGCTGCCGACGTACCCCGCGTTTCCGGGACGCTCCTGGAGGCTCTCCTGGGGCGCCTGGAAGCCGCCGGGGTTCCCGCCGTCGTCCCGACCGCAGCGGGGCACCCGCAGCCTCTCTGCGCCGCCTGGTCCCTGAGCGCTCTTCCCGCCCTCCGCCGTGCCGTCGCCGCGAGGAGCTTCTCGCTGCGCCGGGTCGTGGAAGCGAGTCGCGCCCTCGTCCTTTCCGAGGCGGAGACGGCCCTGCTTCCCGGCTTCGCGAGCGGAGCCTTCCAGAATGTGAACACCCCGGAGGAATATCGTGCCGCCAAAGAAGAAACGGACTGAGCTGACCCACCTCGACGCCGAGGGAGCGGCGAGGATGGTCGACGTCTCCGGGAAGGCGGCGTCGCTCCGGACTGCGACGGCCCGCGCCGTCGTCACGCTGGGGCCTGTGGCGTGGTCGGCGCTCGAGGCGTCGGAGAATCGGAAGGGGGACGCCCTCGCCGTCGCCCGCCTCGCGGGAATCCAGGCAGCCAAGAGGGCTTCCGACTGGATTCCTCTCTGTCATCCGCTCGTCTTCGACGGTGTCGACGTGGTCCTGACGCGCCACGTCCGGACCCGGAGCGTTGCGGTCGTCGCCTCGGTCCGCGGAACGGGAAAGACCGGCTACGAGATGGAGGCCATGGTGGCGGCGGCCGCGGGAGCGCTCACGGTCTACGACATGTGCAAGGGAGCGGAGAAGGGAATCGTCGTCGGGCCGATCGAGCTCCTCTCCAAGACGGGCGGGAAGAGCGGCGACTGGAATCGCTCTACCAACGTTCCCGTGCGCTCCCGCCGGGTGAGGCGATGACCGTGCCCATGAAGGTCGCCGTCCTGACCGTCTCCGACCGCTCCTTCCGGGGAGAACGGGAGGATCGCGGCGGTCCCGCCGTCGCCGACGCCGCCCGCCGTCTTCTCGGTGCGGAGGTGGTCGAGCTCCTGGTCGTTCCCGACGAGAAGGACGACATCGCCTGGAACCTGACGCGTCTGGCCGACAACGTCCGCGTCGACCTCGTCCTGACGACGGGGGGGACCGGCCTCGCGGAGCGCGACGTCACGCCCGAGGCGACGCGCTCGGTCGTCTCCGTCGAGCTGCCCGGCCTCCCTGAGGCGATGAGGGCCGCGAGCCGGGTGGCTCTCCCCTCGGCGATGCTGTCGCGGCAGGTCGCGGGCGTCCGCGGAAAGACGCTCGTCGTCAATCTGCCGGGTTCCCCCCGCGGGGCCGTCGAGTGCCTCGAAGCCGTCGCCGCGGCCCTCCCGCACGCCGTCGCGATGCTCCGCGGGGAGGCTCCCGACGCACACCCGGTCCGGGAACCGCGGATCTGAAGCGGCAGGAGAGGAAGTCCCTCGCGCGTGACGATGGCCCGCCGTCCCGGACCGCTGCTCGCCCTCATCGCTGTTCTTCTCATCGGATTTCTCCCGGCCCGCGCGGCGCCGCGCACCGCGGAGAACCGGGGCGGGGAGACGGTCCGGCGGATTCTTCGGCTTTCGACGGGGACCGTCGATGCCGTACCGCTGGAGGAGTACGTGGCGGCGGTCCTTCCGGCCGAGATCGGTGCCGGTGCGCCGGCCGCGGCGCTCGAGGCCCAGTCCGTTGCGGCTCGCTCCTACGCCGTCGCCCGAAAGGGCCGTCATGCCGACCAGGGTGCCGACCTCTGCGACGGCGTCCACTGCCAGGTCTTCGAGGGCCTTTCGCGGGCCACGGGTGCGACCCGCCGGGCCGCCAGCGCGACCCGGGGGCTGGTCCTCGTCCAGGGCGGACGCGTCATCGCCGCCCCCTTTCACGCCGTCTGCGGCGGGAGGACGGCGCGGCCGGCGGCCGTCTGGGACGACGAGGAGGTCCCCGATCTCGCCCCGGTCGAGGACGACGCGTGCGTCGCGTCGCCGGGAGCGCGGTGGACGTTCTTCCTTCCGCGGGCGCAGCTCCCGGGACTCGCCGCGCGGCTCGGGTTTCCCGAGGCGCGTTTTCTCGAGGTGTGGTCGCACGGTGACGACGCGAGGGTCGCGGCTCTCCGCCTCGCGGCCCCGGGCGGGAAGTCTCTCGTCGTGCGCGCCTTCGACGTGAGGGCGCGGGCCTCGGAGATCTGGGGCTGGAGCTCTCTTCGGTCCACCGATTTCGAGATCGAAGAACGGCCGGCCGGGTACCTCTTCTCGGGGCGCGGGACCGGGCACGGGGCAGGCCTCTGCCAGGCAGGGGCGATCGTGAGGGCCCGTCGCGGGGAGAGCCGCGAGGCGATCCTCGCGCATTACTATCGCGGGGTCGCCACGGTGCCTCTCGATTCGCTCGGAGCACGTCCATGAAGCCAGTGCCCGTCCTTTCCGGCCTCGACGCCATCCTCGCGGACCCCGCGCCGCTGGGCGGCCGGCGGCTCGGTCTCGTCGCAAATCCGGCCTCGGTCTCGTCGGGCTTCGTCCCGACGGCCCGGGCTCTCCTGCGTGCCGGTCTCGACGTCCGCGTCCTCTTCGGACCGGAGCACGGCCTCACGGGCGCCGTCCAGGACATGCTCGCCGTCGGCGACGGCGACACGCCGTCGGGGAGGATTCCCGTCGTCTCGCTCTACGGCGAGCGCTTCGAGGACCTCTCGCCGCGGCCCGAGCATCTCGCGGGCCTCGACGCCGTCGTCTGCGACCTGCCCGACGTCGGCTCGCGCTACTACACCTTCATCTGGACGACGGCGCTCGTCATGAAGGCGTGCGCGGCGCAGGGGATTCCGGTCTTCGTCCTCGACCGGCCGAACCCGCTCGGCGGCCTCGCGGTGGAGGGGAACCTTCCCGAGGAACGGCTCCTCTCCTTCGTCGGCCTCTGGCCCGTCCCGCCGCGTCACGGCATGACGCCAGGTGAGATCGCCCGCTACGTGAACGCCGAGTTCGCGTTCGGCTGCGACCTGACCGTCGTTCCGATGAAGGTCGCGGGAGGGCGCTGCGCCGCCCCGCGAGGGCGGATCGGCGAGACGCCCGCGTGGGTCCTCCCGTCGCCCAACATGCCCTCGCGCGACACGGCTCTCGTCTATCCCGGAATGTGCCTCCTGGAAGGGACGAACCTCTCCGAGGCGCGTGGTACGACGCGTCCCTTCGAGATCGTCGGCGCGCCGTGGCTCGACGCCGAGGTCGCCGCGGACGGCGCAAACGCCCTCGACCTCCCGGGTGTCGTGTTCCGACCGCACGTATTCCGCCCCACGTTTCACAAGTACGCGGGACAGGACTGCGGCGGCGTCCAGCTGCACGTCACCGACACGGAGACGTTCCTCCCCTACGAGACCGGCCTGCGTCTCGTGAAGCTCCTGCGCGACCTCGATCCCGGCCGCTTCCGCTGGCGGACCGAGACGTACGAGTACCGGAGCGACGTCCCGGCCATCGACCTCCTCGCGGGGACGCCGCGCTACCGCGAGCTCGTCGATGCGGGGGAGAGCCTCGATCCGTGGATCGCCACCTTCCCGGCCGACGTCGCCCGCTTCGCGCCGATTCGCGAGAGGAGTCTCCTCTACCGGGAGGGACCGCCGCGCGTCCACGTCGTCGGCGCCCACAAGTCGGGGAAGACGACCCTCGCCGCCGGGCTCATCCGCGCGTTCGCAGCGCGGGGCCTCACGGTCGGCTCGGTCAAGCACACGCGGGACGAGTACGAGACCGACGCCCCCGGGAAGGATTCCCAGCAGCATTTCGCCGCGGGGGCGAATCCCGCCGTCCTTCTCACCGGCCGGCGGTCCGGTGTCCACGTGCGGCACGGCGAGCCGTTGTCTCTGTCGGCCGTGATCGCCCGCGAGATGCCGCACGTCGACGTCGTCGTCGTCGAGGGCTTCCGGGACGATCCGGGGCCGAAAGTGGAGATCTGTCGCGCGGCGACCGGGAGAGATCCGGTGGCGGCGGGCGACGCGGCCGTCGTCGCGGTGCTGACCGACCGGGAGACTTCGCATGGCTCCTCGATCCCGCGGCTCGGGCTCGACGGCGTCGACGACCTCGTCCCGATCGTCCTCTGCGCCCTGGGCCTCGGAGGCGAAGAATGAAGGCGATCCTCGTTCCCGTTCCCGGCGGCCCGGAGGCGCTCGTCTTCGGCGAGGTGCCGGAGCCCGCGTTGCGCGATGGCGAAGTCCTCGTCCGCGTCCGGGCGACGGCCGTCAACAGGGCGGATCTCCTCCAGGCTGCGGGGAAGTACCCGCCGCCCGCGGGCGAATCGGAGATCCTCGGCCTCGAGGCGGCAGGGGTCGTCGAGGGGACGGACGAGCGGGTCTGCTTCCTCCTGCCGGGTGGCGGCTACGCCGAGAAGGTCGCCGTCCCGCGCGGGATGCTGATGCCGATGCCCGCGGACCTCTCCTTCGAGGAGGCCGCGGCGATTCCGGAGGCGTGGTTCACGGCCTACCTCAACCTCTTCCGCGAGGGGGCCCTCGCCGCGGGTGAGGTCGTCCTGGTTCACGCCGCCGCGTCGGGCGTCGGCACCGCCGCGATCCAGCTCGCCAGGGACGCGGGGGCGAGCGTCGTGGCGACCGTTCGCTCCGCGGCGAAGGCGGAGGCCCTGGCCGCCCTCGGCGCCGACCTCGTCGTCGACACGACGGCACGCGACTTCGCCGAGGCGGTCGAAGAGCGGTTCGGCAAGAGCTCCGTCGGCCTCGTCCTCGACCCGGTTGGCGGAGTGAACCTCGCCCGGAACGTCCGCGTGATGGCGCGATGCGGACGCCTCGTCCTCATCGCCACCATGGGGGGCGGCTCGTCCGAGCTCGACCTGCGCGCCGTCCTCACGAAGCGCCTCCGTCTCGTCGGCTCGACGCTGCGATCCCGCGCGCTCGCCGAGAAGACCGACCTGACGTCCGCCTTCGTGCGCGACGTTCTTCCGGGATTCGCCGACGGGCGCTTCCGTCCTCTCGTCGACTCCGTCTTCCCGCTCGATCGTGCCGCCGAGGCGCACCGCCGGATGGCGGAGAACGCGAACGTCGGGAAGATCGTCCTGACGGTGAATGCATGACATACCGCGCGGCGGTCTTCGACCTCGACGGGACGCTCCTCGACTCCTACGAGGGGATCCACGATGCCCTCTCCGACGTCCTCGCGCATTTCGGGCGCCCTCCCGTGACGATCGAGGAGACCCGCCGGCTCGTCGGCCACGGCCTCGAGGCCCTCATCGCGAAGGTGCTCCCCGAGGAGCTGCGCGCCGACGCCGTCCAGCACTTTCGCTTCCGTTACAAGGTGAACGCTCCGAAGCTGACGAAGCTGATGCCCGGAGCCGAGCTCGTCGTCTCCGAGCTCTGGCGGCGCGGGATCCGCCTCGCGATCGCCTCGAACAAGCCCGCCGTCTTCAGCCGGCAGCTCCTCGCCGGCTTCGGCCTCGCGGAGCTCTTCACGTTCATCGGCGGACCCGACCTGGGGTTCACGGAGAAGCCGGACCCGGCGATGGTCCTGGCGGCGCTCCAGGCGATGCGCGCCACGCCCGCAGAGGCGCTCTACGTCGGCGACATGACCGTGGACATCGCGACGGCCCGGGCGGCCGGCCTCCCCGTCGCGGTCGTTCCGGAGGGCTCGTCGACGCGCGAGGAGCTCGAGGTCCTCCGGCCGGACTACATCCTCGCCACTTTGGTCGACGTCCTGGGACTCTTCGACGAGGCGCCCCGGGCCCGAGCGTAAAATCCAGCGCATGAGCAGCGCAGCTTTCGACTCCACGTCCGGCCACGCCGGCCAGGTCCGTTTCTTCAATCCGGGCCCCGTCTGGGTCCGTCCGCAGGTGCTCCAGGCGCTCGGCGGCCCGATGATGTCGCACCGCTCCGCGGCCTTCTCCGAGCTCTACGGCCGCATCCTCGACAAGCTTCCGAAGGTCTTCCGCACGAAGGGGCAGGCGCACACGCTCGCGACCTCGGCCACCGGCGTCTGGGAGGCCGGCCTCGTGTCCTGCGCTACGGGTCCCGTCCTCGCCTGCTGCAACGGCTCCTTCTCCGACAAGTGGGGAGAGATGAGCCAGCGGCTCGGCCTCGACACGACGATCCTGAAGGCCGAGTGGGGCAAGCCGATCCTCGCGGACGAAGTGAAGAAGGCCCTCGCGGAGAAGAAGTACCAGATCGTGACCGTCGTCCACAACGAGACCTCGGTCGGGACGATCTCCGACCTGGCGGCCATCTCGAAGGTCGTCCACGAGAACAGCGACGCGCTCCTCTTCGCCGACGTCGTCACGTCCCTCGCCGCCACGCGCGTCGAAGCCGACGAGTGGGGCCTCGACCTCGCCGTCTGCGGCTCGCAGAAGGCGCTCGCTCTCCCGCCCGGCATCGCGGTCTT
This sequence comes from uncultured Holophagales bacterium, assembly GCA_937927565.1. GTDB lineage: Bacteria > Acidobacteriota > Thermoanaerobaculia > UBA5066 > UBA5066 > UBA5066. The sequence continues at coordinate 22,564 of CALBDV010000395.1, read as the reverse complement.
CTCGGTCTCCGAGAAGGCGCTCGCGGCGGCGCGGCAGAAGAAGTTCCGCGGCATCTACCTCGACCTCCTCGACGTCGAGGCGTTCGGAAAGAAGAAGCAGAACCCGACGACGCCGTCGCTCCCGCTCCTCTACGCCCTCGACGTCCAGCTCGACCACATCCTCGCCGAGGGAATGGAGAACCGGTGGGCCCGCCACCACGCGATGCTCGCGGCCGTCGAGGAATGGGCTCCGAAGGCCGGGTTCCGCTTCCTCCCCGACGTCGGCGCGCATTCGCCGAGCGTCTCCTCGCTCTTCCCGCCCGAGGGCGTGAACCCCGAGGAGCTCAACAAGGCGATGAAGGGTGCGGGCTGGGTACCGGGCTCCGGCTACGGCAAGTTCAAGTCGCTGAACATCCGGATCGGGCACATGGGCGACGTGGACGTGGCCTCGGTGAAGAACGTCCTCGCCGCCTACGAGGAGCAGGCCGCGAAGCTCCTCGCCGCCGCTCCGGCCCCTGCGAAGGCGTGAGCGGACGCGGTCCGTCCATCAAGGCCCTCGTCGACCTCGCTGAATTCGGCACGGTCGCGAGGGCCTCTTCGTGAGTCTGAGGACGCGGGTCGGCGTCATCTTCGGCGGCCCTTCGCGCGAGCACGGGGTCTCCTTCCTCTCCGCCCGCTGTCTCCTTCAGAACCTCCCGCCTGACCGGTACGAGGCGCTTCCCGTCTTCGTCGGCAAGGACGGCCTCTGGCACGGTGTCGCCGAATCGCGCGAGGAGATGCTCCGGTACTTCGCCCGGCCGCCGCGCGAGGCTCTCCTCGACGGCGTGGTACCGGGCTCGCGGCCGGCCGCCACCGGCGCCATCGTCGAGTCGTTCGGAGCGTCCTTCCGCGACGGGGCCTGGGACGTCGTCTTTCCGATCGTCCACGGGACGTACGGCGAGGACGGAGTGCTCCAGGGCCTCTTCGAGGCGATGAGTGTCCCGTACGTCGGCTTCGGCGTCGCGGCTTCGGCCGTAGGTATGGACAAGGTCCTCATGAAGGCTGCGTTCGCCGCCGCCGGCCTGTCACAGGTGCGCTCTGTCGGCGTTCCCGGCACGGCGTGGCGAACGCCTGGGCTCCGTTCGGCGCTTCTCCCGCGCATCGAGGCCCTGGGCCTGCCCCTGTTCGTCAAGCCGGCCTGTGCCGGCTCCTCGGTCGGTATCACGAAGGTCAAGCGGCTCGAGGACCTCGCCGCGGGCGTCGAGACCGCCCTCGCGGTCGACGCGACGGCCCTCGTCGAATCCGCCGTCGACGCCCGCGAGATCGAGTGCGCCGTCCTCGAAGGGGAAAGCGGGCCGACGGAGGCGTCGCTCCCGGGCGAGATCGTTCCGGCCCACGAGTTCTACGACTACGAGGACAAGTACATCGACGACCGCTCCTATTCCGTCATTCCGGCGGAGGTCCCGGAATCGGTGCGGGAAGAGGTGCGTCGGATGGCCTGTGCCGCGTTCGACGCCGTCGGCGGCGCTGGCTTCGCACGCGTCGACTTCTTCCTCGAGAGGTCGACCGGACGCGTCTTCCTGAACGAGATCAACTCGCTCCCCGGCTTCACGCCGATCTCGATGTTCCCGAAGATGTGGGAGGCCACGGGCCTGCCTCTCGACGCGCTCCTCGACCGGCTCGTGAAAAGCGCATTCCGCCGGCCGCTGCGGGGCCGATAGCTCCGGCAGAGGCGGGCCCGGCCGCGTGCCGCAGCGACACGATCTCCGGAGAGGCACGCCCCCGAGTGGAATCGAACCGCCCTCCTGCGGTACCGTATGCCGTGGACGTGTGGTCGACCGGTAGCGCAGGTTCCCTGGTCTCCTCCGGGCCGGCCGAGCCGGCAGAAGCGCCTTTGCCCTGGCTTCTGCTGCCGCCTCCGAAGGTCCTCGTGGTCGGGTCGGACGAGATGTCGCGCGATCATCTCGCACGTTTCATCACCGGTCCGGCCGACGTGCTCTCGTCGAGTGCCCCCGAGGGCGGACGGGACGTTCGACCCGACCTCGTCCTCGTGTTCGGGGCGGACGAGGAGGAGATCGGTTCCTGCCTCGCCGTTGCCCGTGCAACGCCGGAGGAGAAACCCCTCGTCGTCGTCGTCGCCGCGACGCCCCACCTCGCGGCCATCGCCGCCGCCGCTGGTGCGGACGAAGTGCTCCTGGCGACCGACGTCCCGGCCGTGAACCAGAAGCGCATGGCCCGGTTGCTGGAGGTGTGCGCCTGCCGGGAGCGAGACGCGCTCGCGCGTCGGTTACTCGACGGGCTCGAGTGCGGGATCGTCGTCACGGACGCGACGACGGCCGGCTACCCGATCCAGCACGTCAACAAGTCGTGGGAGAGGATGACGGGGCGCGATCGGACGGCGATCCTCGGCCGGAGCTCGAGCCTGCTGGCGGGACCGAAGACCGATCCGGCCGTCCTGGATGAGATCGCCAGTCTCGCCGCGTCGGGCAGGAAGGGGCGCCTCGTGGTTCGCGGCCAGGCCGGGGACGGCCTGACGTCCATGCAAGAGCTGGCCGTCATGCCGCTTCGGGACGGGGCTCAACGGGTCACCCACTACGTCGGTGTCCGGCACGACGTGTCGGACCGGCAGAAGGTCGCCGAGCTGGAGCGGCACCATGAGGACCTCGAGGCACTGGTCGAGCTGAGGACGCGGACGCTCGTCTCGGCGCTCGAGGCCCTCGAGACGAGAGGCTTGTTCGTGGAGACGGTCCTCGACGCCATGACGGCCGGAGTCCTGGCGGTGGACGCGAGCAGCGCGGTGACGCTGGCCAACCGGGCCGCGCTCCAGCTTCTCGAGCTGTCCCGCGAGGAGTGCGTCGGGGTACCGGTGCTCCGGCTCCTCCAGAGTGGTCCCGAGATCATGGAGGCCATGGCTTCGGTGCTGCCTGGAACCGAGAAGCGGGTCGACGCGCTCTACGTCACTCCATCCGGCCGAACGCTGGAGCTCGGGATGTCGGTTATCGCGACGAGGACGTCGGCCGTCCTGGGCCGTCCCGGTTTCTGGAGCCCGGCGCACTCCAGGGATGGATCGGATGGGGCGGACGGCCTGGCCATCGACCGGCCGTTGTCGTTCCTCTTCCTCTTTCGAGACCTCGGTACCCAGCGCGAGTTCGAATTGGAGCTGAGGAGGGTGAACGCCCTGACGGCCGTCGGCCAGATGGCGGCGGGCTTCGCGCACGAGATCCGGAATCCCCTCGCGGCCATCCGGTCCCTCAGCGACAACCTCCTGATGGAGCTGGCGGAGAACGACGACCGCCGCGAGTACGCGACGCGGATCGTCTCGCTGACGAGGCGCCTCGAGAGGTTCGTGAAGACGTCACTGCGCTTCGCACAGCCTCGCGAGCCGTCGCCGCGGCCCTGCTGCCCTCGAGGCCTCGCCGAGGACGCGCTCGAGGTGTTCGCTCCGCGTTTCAGTCCCGGGTCGGTGCCCCCGACGCTCGTCGCGGACCCGGCTGCGCCGCAGGTCTTCGTCGACCCCGACCAGATCGTGGAGGTGCTCGTCGCGCTCGTCGACAACGCCCTCGACGTGGTCGAAGCCCCGAGCCACGTCCGCGTCCGCGTCGAGGTGGTCGGTCCCGCCGAGGGCGTCGACACGGGCTCCTGTGTCGCGATCGAGGTGGCCGACGACGGACCGGGAATTCCGCCCGAGCTCCAGGCGCGCGTCTTCGACGCGTTCTTCACGACGAAGCCCAAGGGGACGGGCCTCGGCCTCTCGATCGTCCAGCGCATCGTCCGCAACAACAGGGGACACCTCCGTCTCCAGTCGAAGCCCGGCGAGACGCGGTTCCGGATCCTGCTGCCGGTGGCCGACCTGTGACGGCGCTCCTGCTCGTCGAGGACGAGGAGGACCTCGCCTTTGCCCTGGAGCGCCTCCTCAGGCGGGAGGGGCATTCGGTGGACCGCGCTTCGGGATTCCGGGAAGCGCTGCGGCTTTCCGCCGCCCGCCTCTACGATGCCGTCCTCCTCGATCTCGGCTTGCCCGATGGAGATGGCTTCGACCTCCTGGAACGCCTTCGGGAGCCCGACGGGTGTCCCGTCATCGTGCAGACGGGCCGCGATGACGCGGCGTCGGCCGTCCGGGCGCTCCGCCTCGGCGCCGCGGACTACCTCACGAAGCCGGTGGAGCCCGAGGCCCTCGGCCTCGCACTCCGGAGGGCGCTCGAAGCCTCTGAACTGAAGCGGGCACTCGAGGCGGCGCGCCGGCGACCCGTCGACGGACCGGTCGTCCTCGGAAGCTCGCCGGCCTGGCAGAAAGTCGTCTCGGAGATCCACTCTGCCGCCGCCGCAGCGCGAACGCCGGTCCTCCTGCAAGGGGAGTCGGGCACGGGAAAGCAGGTCGCGGCCGAGCTGCTGCACGCGGTGAGCCCGCGCGCGGGCCGCCCGTTCGTCGCGGTGAACGCCGCGTGCTTCTCGGCGACGCTCCTCGACTCGGAGCTGTTCGGCCACGAGGCGGGCGCGTTCACGGACGCGAGGTCTGCCAGGCGCGGGCTCCTCGAGCTCGCCTCCGGCGGCACGCTCTTCCTCGACGAGATCGCCGAGCTTCCCCGCGAGATCCAGCCGAAGCTCCTGAGGGTCCTCGAAGGCCACCCGTTCCGCCGGGTCGGGGGTGAAAGGGAGATCCGGTGCGACGTTCGGCTCGTCTCCGCGTCCAACCGCCGCCTCGCGGCGGAAGTTGCGGCGGGCCGCCTGCGCGAGGACCTCTACCACCGCCTCCGCGTCGTGGAGATCTCGCTCCCGCCGCTGCGGGAACGACCGGAAGACGTCCGCGAGCTCGGCCTGGAGTTCCTCTCGCGTTCGGCAGCCCAGGCCGGTCGCGGCGACCTCTTCTTCTCCGTCGAGGCGTGCGCCTGCCTGATGCGGTACTCGTGGCCGGGAAATGTCCGGGAGCTTCGCAACGTGGTCGAACGCGCGGTCATCTTCGCCTCGGGGCCGGCCATCGGACCGCAGGATTTCCCGGCGGAGGTCCGGGCCGCGGGCGAGAATGGTCAGAGGCCCGACCGGTTTGGCCGCGCTCCCGACGCCGCCCCCGTCGACATCCGTCTCGACGAAGCAGTGAAACGCCACATCCTGGCGGCCTTCGACGCCTGCGGGGGCAACCTCACGCACGCGGCCGCGCGCCTCGGAATCTCGAGGCCGACGCTGCGCGAGCACCTGCAACGCTACGGCGCCCGCGGGCCCGCAGCCTGACCTCGCCGGCCGGCCGCGGTCCGCGGCCGGCCGGGATGCGGCCCGAGCGGCTCAGGCCGAGGCCGTCAGCTCCATGCGGCATTCCGCGCCCGCCTCCGTCACGCGGCACTGGTGCTTCTTACCGACGAACGTCGTGACGAGGCCCGCCCAGTACTCGTGGAAGAGGTGGCAGAGGACCGCCTCGCCCACCTTCTGGCCGGATTCCTCGACGACCCGGCAGAGGCCGCAGGGCTTGAACGTCAGGCGGGCCTGTCCCTCGGAGATCTCGTAGTCGAAGTCGAAGCAGTTGCGGAACCGTTTCTGCAGGGCCGCGAGCACCTTCTCGAGGCCCGGGTCCTCGTACATCTCGGGCAGGTGGGCCGCGGCGAGAACGCCGGACTGGCGACCGAGCGACTTGTACCCGCGTCCGATCGTGGACTCGATCGTGTCGGCGAGGCCCACGAGGCAGCGCGAGACGTCGTGCCGCGCGTCCTCCCAGTCCTGGGTCGTGATCTCGACGCGTTGCTCCGGCTTCTGGAGGAACTTCTCGACGACGGCCGAGTGCTCCTCGATCCGGTGGTACGGCTTCTCGTGCACGACGTCCGTCACGTCGATGCACCGAGAGGGGCAGACGTAGAAGCAGGCCAGGCACCCGATGCAGTCCCCTTCACGCGCGACGACCGCGAGCGCACCGTCCGGGCTCGTGTCGAAGACGTGGACGGGGCAGGTGTCGACGCAGAGCGAGCAGCCGCGGCAACCGGCTTCGACGATCTCGACATTGGGCATCGGTTACCTCCTCGCCTCGCGGAGGACCTCGCCGCCACGGCGGACGACGACCTCCAGCTTCATCTCGCCGAGCCTGTGCGTGGCACAGGAAAGGCACGGGTCGTAGCAGCGGATCCCGAACTCGACGGCCGTCATGAGCGCCTCGTCCGGGGCATCCAGGAGCTTCGAAGCGGACAATCCGATCGTCCGGTTCATCGAGGAGATGTTCTGCTGCGTGGCGACGAGGAGGTTCGCGCGCTGGACGATCCCCTTGTCGTCCACGTCGAAGTGGTGGATGAGGACGCCTCTCGGAGCTTCCACGTGCGCGCCCGCGCTGCGAGGCGCGTGGGTGGGCGCCGTGCGGACGTTCGGCGAGAGGATCTCCGGGTCGGAGGCGATCTGCGCCAGCTTCTCGGCCGCGTAGAGCATCTCGACCATGCGGGCGTAGTGGTAGAGGACGGTCTGGTGGCAGGGGGAGCCGCCCAGCTCGCGGAACCGCTGCAGCTCCGCGTTGGCGAGCGGCGTGTCGATCCGGTCGGCGCAGTTCAGCCTGGCCAGGGCGCCGACCCGGTACGGGATGGGCGTCCCGGAGCTGTCCTTGCAGAACGTGATCTTCCCGTAGGAGGCGGGAAGGACCTCCTCGTGGATGCGGGACATCCAGTCGTCCTCTTCGAACTCGACCTGGGTCCCGTCGGGCGAGCGCAGTCGGAGCGTACCGTCGTAGAGGTCCAGTGCCCCCTCCTTCACGGTCCCGAGGTACGCGGTCTCGAGCGGCAGCTGCTCCACGAGGTCGGTGCGTGCCAGGAGGGCCTTGCGCGCCGTCTCGACGAGCTCGATCGTCAGCGGGAGAGCCTCGTCCGCGAGGCGCTTCAACGTCGCGTGCCGCTCCGGGGTGAGGGGCCCGGCGAGCCCGCCGACGACGGCGGCCACGGGATGCGTGCCGCGCCCCCCGATCACCTCGGCGACCCGCTGGCCGACGCTCCGAAGCTGGAGGCCCTTGCGGGCGACGTCGGGCGTCGCCTTGAGGAGGCCCATGATGTTCCGGTCGGCGGGAGGGGTTCCGGCAGGGAGGAGGATGTCGGGCGCCGCCAGGGCGAAGAAGTGGACGGCGTGCGAGTGGATGAGGCCGCCGAGGTTCAGGGCGGTCCTGAGGAGCACGGCCGGCCGCGGCGGAACGGCGCCGAAGATCTTGTCGACGGCCTTCGCCGAGGCGAGGTGCTGCGACTGGGGACAGGTGCCGCAGATCCGCGCGAGGATCGTCGGCATCATCTCGACCTGCATTCCCTTCAGGAACGCCTCGAACCCGCGGAAGTCCATCACCTTGAAGAGGGTCCTGGCGACCTTCCCGTCGTCGCCGATCTCGAGCTCGACGCGGGCGTGTCCCTCGATCCGGGTGACGGGGTCGATCGTGAGGGAGCGCGTCATGCGCGGCCTCCTTCCTTGTCGCTGGCGCGTATCCACTTCTTCAGGAGGAACGTGGGTTTCTGCTGGAAGATCGGCGAGGCCATCGCGTAGGCGAAGTGCGACTTGGCCTGCTGCTCGATCTCCTGGACGATCGTGTCGTACGGGATCTTCGTCAGGTGGCTCATCCTCTGCGCGATCTCGGTCCGGACGTCCTTCTGCGGCTCGATCGCGATGGCCTCGGACGGGCCGCCGCAGGAGAAGCAGGGGACCCCGACCGACATGCAGGGCGACAGGCACCGGTCGAGCGTCACGGAGCCGAGACAGATGCACCCCTGCGAGAGGAAGCAGAGGTCCGGGTCGAACTCCCCGTCGTAGGCCCGCCGAAGCGTCGTGACCTCGGTCTTCGCCATCTTCCGCTTGCAGTGGTAGCAGACGTTGTGCTGGCCGATCTTGTTCTCGGTCCCGCGCAGGAGGGAGAGGAGCCCGTCGAAGATGTAGGCCGCGTGCGGCGGGCAGCCCGGGATGTAGACGTCGACCTTGATCTCGCTGTCGAGGGGACGGTTCCCCGCGAGGAGCTGAGGGACGTCCGTCGGCGCCGTGGTGGTCGTCGTCGAGGGGTTGTGGCAGAAGGCGGTGTCCAGGAGCTCCTCGCGACTCTGCGCGTACGCCGAGCTGTGGGGCCCGCCGTAGACCGGACAGGTCCCGAACGCGACGATGGACTTGCAGGTCCGGCGCATCTCGCGGGCCGCGTGAATGTCGTGCTCGGAGCGGATCGAGCCCGTGATGAGGCCCACCTCGGCCTCCACGTACTCCTTCGTGTCCATGAGGATCGGCATCCGCACGAGCTCGACCTCGTCGAGCACGGAGAGGAGCTTCTCGTGCAGGTCGACGATCCCGAACTCGCAGCCGGAGCAGCCGGAGAGCCATTCGACGGACAGGCGTGACTTGGCCACGACGCCTCCCTTCACTTCTGCACGACCAGGCGTTTGAGGCAGGCGTTCTCGCCCGCGTAGAGGATCTCGAGGTCGGCCTTGCAGCCGTGCACCTGCTCCAGGAGGCCGCAGAAGAGGCCGTAGTTCATCTGGCAGAGCGAGAGCTTCTGCGCGTGTCCGTAGCGGAAGAGGGCGCTTCGGACCATGCAGTTCCGGAAGACGAGCTTCACTTCCGTGCGGCCGTCGGAATGACGGACCATCTCGGATTCCGCCGCGGGCTTCCAGGGCTCGAAGCCCCACTTCATCCCGAGCTTCAGCATCTCCTCCCAGACGACCTCGAAGGCCTTCAGGAGGTCGTCGGGCTCGTGCTTCTCCACCTTCCGCTTCAGCCCGATGCTCTTGCCGGCGCAGTACATGACGCCGGTCGAGGAGCGGCCGAGGGCATTCTCGAGCCCGTGAGACAGCGAAGCCAGGAAGACCATGAGCCCCTGGACGTGAAGTCGATCGGTTTCCTGCACGGTCACCTCCCGGCCGCGGCGGCGCCCGGCGGCAGGTCCCGGCCGGACGCGAAGGCGCCGCGGCGCCAGCACTCGATTTCGTTCATGACGGCGTCGGCCGCGTTGCGTACGGCGTCGTCTTCTCCCGACTCCTCCAGGCCGCCGGTCTCGACGAGGACGAGGCGGACCCGTTCCGGCATCTCCCCGGGGTAGAGGTGCGAGGCCACGACGAGGGTCTCGCGCGGCCCGATCTGGTGGACGCTCGGCTCCCGGCCGAGCGGGGCGAGGAGGTCCAGATCCTCGACGAGGACTTCTCCCGGGGAGCCGTGCCCGACGCAGGCGTCCACGACGACGAGGAGCTCCTGCGCGTGCAGGTGGTCGAGGAGCGCCAGGCCCGACATTCCGACGTCCGAGAGCTCGACGCCGGGCGGCGCGAGGCGCTCGACTTCCGCGAGAACGCGGGGGCCGATGCGGTCGCAGCTGATGATCCAGTTGCCGGCTGCGGCAACCGTGATCGGCCCGTTTCGTGCGACTGTGCGCGTTCCCGTCTCGGTCAAGATCGATGTCCTCCGGAGAAGCAGGACGCTTTCCCCATCCCGGCTGAGCAAGAGCCGTACCGTCATTCCCGCGGATCCACGGGAGATGTACCGCCCAGGCGAGCCGGTCCCGCGACTCGGCTCGGCGCCCTCTTTCCGGACCCGCTGGGTGCGAGATCTCCGCAGCGGGCTTCATCCGAAGACTCCCTGTTGGCCGCAGGTCTGTCGTTCGAGAAGTCCGGTCGGATTCTTTCCAGCAGCAGGCTTGTTACCGGCAAGGATTCGACCACCAGGCGTGCCGCGGACGAGGTACCTGCGGTGAAGGCCACTCCCTGACGTGCGGCTGGTTCCTCCCGTCGCCCGGCACGTCGATTGCTGGCGACGGGGCGTGCCGCAACGAGTGATGATCGTCGATGACGAAGAAGACCTCGTCTGGACGCTCCTGAGGCAGGTCCGGAGGGAGCGGCCCCAGCTCGAGGTCGAGGGCTTCTCGGACCCGCTCGCGGCCCTCGAGCAGATCCGTCGCACGCCCCCCGACGTCCTCGTGACCGACGTGCGCATGCCGAAGCTCGGCGGCGTCGACCTGATCATCGCCGCGAGGCAGACCGCGCCGTCGATCCGGGTGATCGTCATGACGGCCTTCAATACCGAACACGTCAAGCGGGCCGTGGCCCGGCACGGGAGCGTGACCCTGATCGAGAAGCCGTTCGAGGTGTCGGCGCTTCTCGACCTGCTTACCCCTCCTGCGGACGGGGGCGGCGGATTCCGGGGCGACGTCTCCCTTCCGATGCTTCCCGACCTCGTCCAGCTCTACTCGCTCGCACGAGTCGACGGTGCGCTGCGAATCGTGAACGGCGCAGGGAACGGGACGCTCTGGTTCAAGGCGGGAGACATCGTGCACGCACGTTGCGGCGAAGCGACCGGCGTGGCGGCCTTTTTCGAGATGATGCGGTGGGACGGCGGACGCTTCCTCCTCGAACCTCTCGGGGAGCCGCCCGAGAGGTCGATCCGCGAATCCGTGGCGTCGCTCCTCATCGAGGGCGCTCGACTGCAGGACGAGGAGAGCGTGGCGACTGCGGTCCCGGAGGACGCGCCCGCGGAGGACGTGCCCCTGGTTGAGCTCGAATGCGCCCGAGTCGCTCCCGAGCATCCCTGGTCGGTCTCCGAGATTCGAGCCGGCCTCCCGCTGCACCTGCCGCTTGCCTGGATCGTCGATCCGTCGGAGCCGCGGGACGCCGCCCTGTGGGCTGCGGCAGACGAGCTCCTGCAGGCGGCACGGCCACTGGGGGACGGGGCCGGGAACGGGGTTCTCGAGCTCGTCGGCTCCGCAACCGGTCTCGCCCTCTTCTGGGACTCGGGAGAGGGCCGGCTCGCGGTGGGCGCCGACCTGGGAGGCCGCGAGGCGTTGACCCGGTTCCGCGGCGCGGTCGCGGCGGTCGGTGGAGTCGCCGTGCGAGCCGCGAGCGGCGACCTGGCGGTGGCACGGTGAGCGGCGCACGCGTGGTCTGCGAGGACACCGTGCGGACCACGGACGGGGGTCTCGTGTGCAGCGTGATCGAGCTCCCGACGGGCCGGACGCTCGGCAGGTATCCGGCGGCCTCCTCCGAGGACGTCGAGAAGACGCTCGCGGCACTGTCCGGCCTCCTCTGTTCCGGCCTTCTCCCGCGCGTCGGGGATCTCGTCCGTTCGCGCGTGGGCCTCCCGCCGACGACGGCGAGCTTCTTCGACGAGGTCTACTGCGCGGGAAGCCGGCAGCTGTTCGCCAAGATCCTCCCGTCGGGGGGCGCCGCAGTCATCCTCGCCACCGAACCGACCACCCCCGTCGCGTGGGGCTGGCTCCGCCTCCGCTCGGCCCTTCGCGCCCTGGGGGCCCTCCGTGGCTAGCGCCGCACCCCGTTCATCGGAATTCCTCCGTCCGGCCGCCGCTTCCGGCGTCCGGCTCGTCCCGGCCAATTTGCTCTCGAGGTGAAGAATGCCCACTCGCTCTGAACTCATGCAGCAAGTCCTCAGGAACTTCACGGCCAACACGGCCGACGTCGAGGGAGCCGCGGTCGTCAGCCTCGACGGTCTCATCCTCGCCTCGGTCCTTCCGGCAGGAACGGACGAGGACAGGGTGTCGGCGATGGCCGCCGCGCTCCTGTCGCTCGGCGAGCGCACCGCGACGGAGCTCCAGCGCGGGACGCTCGAGCAGGTCTACGTGAAGGGGAACTCGGGCTACATCATCCTGATGCAGGCCGGGTCGGAGGCGGTTCTCGAGACGATTGCCGGGCCGCAGTCGAAGCTCGGCATGGTCCTCCTCGACATGAAACGCGCGGCCCAGGAGCTCGGGAAGCTCCTGTAGTCGTGACGCCCTGCGACCGTGGCGGTCGGGGCCCCTCGGGCCCTCGACGACGAGATGAGGTGTGACGTGACGCACAGGGTCTGCATCGCCAGCCAGAAGGGCGGCGTCGGCAAGACGACGGTGGTCCTGAACCTCGCCGTCGCCCTGGCCGAGCGAGGACGGAAAGTCCTGCTGGTCGACCTCGACCCGCAGGGGGCCATCGGCCTGTCGCTCGCCAGAGAGGAGACGGAGCTGCCGGGCCTGGCCGACGTCGTGGCCGGGATCGTGCCGCCGGGGCAGGCCGTCCTCGCAACCAAGCTGCCGGGGCTGAGCCTGCTGCCGCGGGGCCGCCTCGACTCCGTCGATGCCTGCGAGTTCGAGCTGGCACTCCACGAGCCGGGAACTCTCGAAGGAGTGCTCGGTCCCCTGGAGAGCGCGTTCGACTTCCTTCTCCTCGACACTCCGGCGGGCCTGGGGTGCGTGACGCGGGCCGCCCTCGCGTTTGCCGAGCTGGTCCTCGTCCCGTTCCAGCCCGAGGCCCTCTCGCTTCGCTCCGTGACGCAGGTTCTCCGGCTGGTCGAACACATGCGCCAGGGCGAGAACCCCCGGCTCCAGCTCCTCGGCATCCTCCCGACCATGGTGGAGAAGACCTCCCCCGCGTCCCTCGCCGTCCTCTCGGAGATCTGGACGGGGTTCGGCGGCGTCCTCGAATCGATCGTCCCGCGCGCCGCGGCCTACGTCGAGGCGAGCCGCCGTGGCGTCCCGGTCGCATTTCTGTCCGGCCCGGTCTCTCCCGAGGCCCGCCGCTTCAGCCTTCTGGCCGCCGAGATCGAGCACGTGATCCAGCGACTCGGATTCGAGGAGGCTCGCCATGACGAGCAGCCCGAACGACGGCTCCTCTGACCTCGAGAAGGCCCGGACGCTCTCGAAGCGCCTCGGGTCCGCGAGTCCCCCGGAAGTACGTCCCGGCGGTTTCATCGTCTTCCGCAGGCCGGCGCGGCACGCGGTCGGCGCGCTTCCTCCGCCTCCCCCCCCGCAAGCCACCGCATTCGGCGGCCTGTCGAGCGTCCAGACGTCGCCGCCCATGCTGCCGGCTTTCGGAGCGCGGCGCTGGGACCTGCTGACGGCGTGGTTGCGCGAGTCGGTCGACGGCCGCGCCGCTTTCGTGATGGATTCCCAGGGTCTCCTGATGGCCCTCGACGGCCCCCTCGAGGTTCCGGAGGTGGAGAACGCGGGCGCCCGGCTCGGGCTCGCCCTCCTTCACGCGGGGAAGATGTTTGCGGAGTCGCCGCCGTTTCTTCGCCTCGACGTTTCGGTCGGCGACCTTCACCTGACCGGGTTCGAGCTCCACGAGCCGGGCGGCGGCCAGTTCACCGTAGGAATCCTCGGACCGGAGCCGATCTCTCCCCGCCGCTGTGACGCCCTCCGGCGGCAGGCGGAATCCGCCCTCGCTACGGATCCCGACCTGGCGACCGGGTCGGAAGCCGGCTGAGCCGTCGTCGCCCCGGCGCGCCGCGTGTGCCGGGGCGACGACGAAGGTCCTCAGCGCGGCAGGAGCGTTCTCGGATCCGCCGTACCCGCGTCGATGACAGAGGCGTAGGCGCCGACGGCCGCGCCGGCCGTGGGCGACGAGATGACGAAGACGGCATCCGAGAGGTTCGAGTAGCCGAAGTCCGTCGCGACGTTCAGCTGGTCGCGCGAGAGCGGCCCCAGGCTCCGGCGCTTCGTGACCAGGACCGTCCCGCCGATCGAAACGAGCTGGATGTCGACGTCGACCCAGGACTCCGTGGCGTTGGCGAGCATCAGGTTCGTCCGGAAGAACGTGTCCTGCCTCACGCCGAGGATGGAGCGGGGGGTGCTCCCGATGAGCTCACCCTTCGCGAGCACGGGAACGCTCTGCCCGTAGGTCCCGCTCCCTCCGGCGGTCCACGTCTGGCCGAGGACGGCGAGGCTCGCCGAGGTCGACCTGACGAGGATCGGGCCGTAGTCACTGGAGAGGGTGAAGAGGCTTCCGAGGACGTCGCGCCACGTCAGGGTCTGGCCGGCCGGGATCGTCCTGTACCGTTCGGGTCCGCCGCGTCCGTCGCCGGAGTGTCCGAGGAACTTGATCGTGACGTCGGCGCTCGAGGTCCCGGTGTTCCGGATCGTCAGGTCGGTCTGCCAGAACGCGCCGGCGCCCTGGACCCGCGCGCTCGAGGTGAGGAGCCAGGTCCCGGCTACGGTCCCGCCACCTCCACCTCCGGTAATCGTGAAGGGGAGGTCGACGTAGGGGACATCGGTGAACATGTTGGAATAGACGCGAACTCTCCAGGCTCCAGGCCAGCTTGCCGGCGACGAGCCTGCGATCTGCAGGCTGGCGGTGAGGCAGTACGTGGAGCCGGACGGCAGCGGATCCCAGCTCCCCGACGCGGCCACCTCGCCGTCGGGCGAGTACCAGACGTGCGTGAGCGTTTCCCCGTTCGCCTGCCCGCTGATATTGAAGAACACGTAGACGGCGGCGTCCGTCGAGGAGAACGTCGTGACAGCCGTCGGCAGGGGCGTGCAAGTCCCCTGGGGGACCGACTTCGCCGTTCTCGCGTTCGTAATCGTCGGGAAGCCGCTCCCTCCGCCTCCCGACGAGATCGTGAAGGTCAGGTCGACGTACGGGACGTCGGTGATCATGTTCGAGAAGACCTGGACCCGCCAGGTCCCTGGCGTGCTCGCCGGAGAGGATCCTGCGATCTGCAGCGCGGCCCAGGGGCAGTAGCCGCCTCCCGACGTCATGGCGCTCCAGGTGCCGGTCGCAGCGACCTGTCCGTCGGGCGAGTACCAGACCCGAGTGAGCTGCTCGCCGTTGGCCTGCCCGCTGATGTTGAAGAAGATGTAGACGAAGGCGTCCGTCGAGGAGAACGAAGCGGTCGCCGCCGGTATGGGAGTGCACCCGCTCGAGGGGACCGATTTCGCCGTCCTTTGGTTCGTGACGCTTGGAAAGGCGAGGACGGCCTGCCGTTCAGCGCCATCCGGAGCCATCCCTCCGATCTCGCCCGGAGCCGCGACGATGGCGAGGGACGACGATTCGGTGAGGACCGCGTGACCCGAACCGGCGATGCAAAGCACGCAGAGGATCCCGGCGAGCGAGATGGGCTTCATGGCGTCCTCCTGACTGGACCCGGGGCGAAACCGACCCCCGGAAGAACACGGGCGATGGCCGCGCCTCGCGTCACTCCTCTGGTTGGAGATTCTACGCCGCGCCGAGACGCCGGACCTCCCTACAATGGCGGTCGCCGCCGCAGGGCGGCTCCAGGAGGTGTCTCGTGACGGACGCGCGTTCGGTACTCGGTGCGACGGAGATCTTTTCCGGTCTTTCGGAGGAGGTCCTGGGCCTCCTCGCAGGAGCCGCCTCGCGACGCGAGGTGCCGGCGGGGACCCTCCTCTGGGCGCAGGGAACGCCGCGGCAGGCGCTCTTCGTGATCCTCGACGGGAGCGTCGAGATCTCGCGCGAGAAGGACGGCACGGTGGAGCCGCTCTCCGTCGAGGGGCGCGGCGAGGCGGTGGGGGTCGGCTCGCTCCTCCACACGTCGGAGCACACGACCTCCGCCCGGGCCCTGACGGCGCTGTCCGTCCTCGAGCTGCCGCGCGCCCAGGTGCGGGCGCGACTCGCGGGCGACGCCGCCGCCGCCATGGACGTCGTCTCGCGGGTGGCCGTCGTCATGAACCGGCACCTCCAGTACCAGAGCTCGCGCGACGTCGGCGCGGAGAAGGGGTACGGCTCCGGGGCGACGCGCCGCGAGCACGACCTCCTCGGCGAGCGCGACGTCCCGGCCGACGCGCTCTACGGCGTCCAGTCGCTCCGGGCCGTCGAGAACTTCCCGATCACCGGCATCCCGGTCTCGCACTTCCCGACGCTCGTCCGCGCCCTCGCGATGGTGAAGCTCGCCGCGGCGCGCGCGAACGCGCGCCTCGGCCTGCTGCCGGAGGAGGTCGCGAACGCGATCGAGCAGGCCTCGCAGGAGGTCATCGACGGGCACCACCACGGCCACTTCGTCGTCGACATGGTCCAGGGCGGCGCGGGGACCTCGACGAACATGAACGCGAACGAGGTCATCGCGAACCGGGCGCTCGAGATCCTCGGGCACGCGCGCGGCGACTATGCGAACTGCCATCCGAACAACCACGTGAACCTCGCGCAGTCGACGAACGACGTCTACCCGACGGCGCTGAGGATTGCCGCGATCCTCGCGACGCGCGGCCTCGTGGCCTCCCTCGAGAAGCTCCGCGGGGCCCTCGCCGAGAAGGGAGAGGAGTTCCGCGACGTCCTGAAGATGGGGCGGACGCAGCTGCAGGACGCCGTCCCGATGACGCTGGGCCAGGAGTTCGGCGCGTTCGCCGTGACGACGGGGGAGGACGTGGCGCGCCTTCGCGAGACGGTGAGGCTCTTCCTCGAGGTCAACATGGGCGGCACGGCGATCGGCACCGGGATCAACGCCGACCCGCGCTACCCCGAGCTCGTCGTCGAGGAGTTGCGGCGCGTCACCGGACTCGACGTCGTCCTGGCCGAGAACCTCGTCGAGGCCACGCCCGACACCGGCGCCTTCGTCATGTTCTCCGGCGTCCTCAAGCGCGTCGCCGTGAAGCTCTCGAAGATGTGCAACGACCTGAGGCTCCTCTCCTCGGGGCCGCGCTGCGGGCTGAACGAGATCAACCTCCCGCCGATGCAGCCGGGCTCGAGCATCATGCCGGGGAAGGTGAACCCGGTGATCCCCGAGGTCGTGAACCAGGTCGCGTTCCAGGTCATCGGCAACGACCTGACGATCACCCTCGCCTCCGAGGCCGGGCAGCTCCAGCTCAACGTCATGGAGCCGATCCTCGCGTTCAACCTCTTCCAGTCGGTCGACATGCTCACGGCGGTCATCGACACGCTCAGGCTTCGCTGCATCCGGGGCATCACGGCAAACCGCGATCACTGCCGCGAGATGGTGGATCGCTCCATCGGAATCGTGACCGCCGTCGTCCCCGCTCTCGGCTACGAGCGGGCGAGCGAGGTCGCCAAGGAGGCCCTGGCGACGGGCCGCGCGGTGAGGGACCTGATACTCGAGAAGGGGTACCTCTCCGCCGCCCAGCTCGACGACCTTCTTTCGATCGAGGCGATGACGAAGCCGCGGCCCCTCGCGCTCGGAGACCGGACGGTCTGACGGCGCGCCTTCACACCATCCTCACGCCACTTTCGTAGGGTCGTGCCACCGGACGCGGCGGGATAATCCCTGTCTCCGGAGGGAGAGACATGTCCAAGCTCATCGGGGTCCTGACGTCGGGCGGTGACACGCCCGGCCTGAATGCCGCCCTCCGGGCCGTCGGCAAGGCGGCCGAGCTGCGCCACGGGATGCAGGTCATCGGCTTCCGCGACGGCTTCCGGGGCCTCATGGAGAACCGGACCATCTGGCTCGACGACCGAACGCTCTCCGGGATCCTGACCCACGGCGGGACGATCCTCGGGACGAGCCGCGACAAGCCCTACGCGATGCCCGTCGCGGGCAAGACCCTCGACATGACCGATCTCATCGTCGAGAACTACCGCAAGCACCACCTCGACGCGCTCGTCTGCCTCGGCGGCGGCGGGACGCAGAAGAACGCGCACCACCTCCAGAAGGCGGGTCTGAACGTCGTCACGATTCCGAAGACGATCGACAACGACGTCGCGATGACCGACGTGACGTTCGGCTACGACACCGCGCTCGGCATCGCGACGGAGGCGGTGGACCGGCTCCACTCCACGGCCCACAGCCACCACCGGATCATCGTGGTCGAGGTGATGGGCCACAAGGCAGGCTGGCTCGCTCTCGGGGCCGGCGTGGCGGGCGGGGCCGACGTCATCCTGATCCCCGAGATCCCGTACGACGTCGAGTCGGTGGCGGGCGCGATCCTGAAGCGGTTCCGGAGCGAGAAGCGGTTCTCCATCGTCGCGGTGGCGGAAGGTGCGCTCTCGAAGGAGCAGGCCGAATCGGATCTGGCTTCGAGGTCGAAGGAAAAGGACCCCGGAGGGAAGAAGGAGAAAGCCGGGAAGAAGGGGAAGGAGGCCGGGAGCTCCGTGGCGGGCGAAGGCCACCGGACCGGACGGGCGCTGGGCCTGGCCGAGCAGCTCGAGAAGCTGACCGGCCTCGAATCGCGCGTGACGATCCTGGGCCACCTCCAGCGCGGGGGCACCCCGTCGGCCGCGGACCGGTTCCTCGCGACCCGTCTCGGCACCGCCTGTGCCGACCTCGTCGCGAAACGGAAGTTCGGCGTCATGGTGGCCGCGAAGGGCGAGGGGACGAAGCCCGTGCCGCTCGAGGAGGTCGTGGGAATCCGCAAGACGGTCCCTCTCGACCACCCCTGGGTGGAGGCCGCCCGCGCCGTCGGAACCTGCCTCGGCGACTGAAAAGGGGGACGGCGGGCCTTCCGGCCCGCCGTGTCAGCAGGAGGCGGGGGCGAACGTCCCGGGAGGTCTTACTTCTTCTCGGCGGAAATCTGCTTCGCGGTGCCGATACCGATCGGAATCGACTTCGGCTTGGCCTCTTCGCGCTTCGGGAGCTCGATCGTCAGAACACCGTCGACGAGGGAGGCGTTGATCTTCTCCGGGTCGACGTTCACGGGGAGCGAGAAGGCGCGCACGAAGCGTCCGTAAGCCCGCTCGACGCGGTGGTAGGCCTTCTTTTCGTGCTCCTTCTCGAAAGTCCGCTCGCCCTCGAGCGTCAGGACGCCGTTCTCGGCGCGAAGCTTGAGGTTCTCCTGCGAGAAGCCGGGGAGCTCGACCTGGAAGACGAGCAGATCGGGGGTCTCGCTGATGTCGACGGGCGGGGCCCAGGCTGCAAGGCTCGGCGCCTCGTCGGCGGCCCGTGCGGCCGGGGAGTTCTCACCGAAGAGCCGGTTGACCTGGTTGCGGAAGGACTCGAGCTCGCGGAAGGGATCGTTCCAACGCGTGATCATGGGGTGACCTCCTGTTCTGGAAGATCTGTTCTTCAGATCCCTGGCCTCTTTTCTTCATCGGAGGCATCAGGTTCACCCCTAATATGATATCTGCTTGTGTGTTTGTCAAGTATCTCTGAGAGAAAACGCTCCCGGTCCGCTTCGGGGGGAGGGCAGAGAGAGGGGGTCCGTTCGGAGTTACCGGCTAAAGCGCTGATCCAAAAGGTCTTGCGCGCTCGTACGGCCGTGGTCCCGGAAGGGGCGTTCCGAGCTCGCAAGAAGCCTGCAATGCCCAATGCGGCGCCCGGAGCATCTCTCGACCGAGGAATACGAGGTCGGCGTGGCCATGCTCGACGATGTCTGCGGCCTGGCGCGGCGTCGTTATGAGGCCAACGGCGGCGGTGGCCACCCCGGCTTCTGCCCGAATCCTGGCCGCGAACGGGACCTGGTACCCGGGTCCGACCGGAACCTGAGCCCTCGGGTCCATCCCGCCCGAGGAACAGTCGACGAGGTCGACGCCCAGCGTGCGAGCCTGCCGCGCGAAGACGACCGCCTCGTCGGGGATGAAGCCTCCCTCGACCCAGTCGGTGGCCGAGATCCGGAGGAGAAGCGGCAGCTCAGCAGGCCATGCGGAGCGGACCGCTTCGACGACGCGAAGCGGGAACCGCATCCGGCTCTCGAGGGAGCCGCCGAGAGCGTCGGTCCTTCGGTTGGAGATCGGGGAAAGGAACTGGTGCAGCAGGTAGCCGTGCGCCGCATGGATCTCGACGGCCCGGAAGCCGGCGGCCGATGCCCGACGAGCGGCGGAGACGAAGGCCCCGACGATCCGGGCCATACCGTTCTCGTCGAGTACCTCCGGTGTCTGCCAGCCGTCGTCGAACGGGACGGCACTCGGCGCCAGGAGCGGCGACCATCCCCCGGCCTCGAGGGAGGCGGGGCCGCCGCCGTCCCAGGGGCGCTTCGTCGACGCCTTGCGCCCGGCGTGTGCGAGCTGGATCGCGGGGACCGAACCCTGGGCCGAAACGAAGGAGGCTATCCGGGCGAGCGGGGAGACCTGCTCGTCGTTCCAGAGGCCGAGGTCCTGCGGGCTGATCCGCCCTTCGGGGGAGACGGCGGCCGCCTCGGTCATGACGAGACCGGCGCCGCCGATCGCCCTCGCTCCGAGGTGAACGAGGTGCCAGTCGTTCGCGAGGCCGCGCTCGGCGGAGTACTGGCACATGGGTGAAACGCCGACACGGTTCGGGATGGTGACGGAGCGGAGGGAAAAGGGCGTGAAGAGCGCCATGCGCCGAGATTACGGGAACCCGGGGCTGCCCGGGACGTATCAGGAGGTGAGATGGTGAAGCTCCTGCTCTGGCTCCTCCTCCTCGTCGTCTGCTGGCCGCTCGCGGTCGTGGCGCTCGTGGCGTATCCACTCCTCTGGCTCCTCTCGATCCCCTTCCGGATCGTCGGGGTCGTCCTGGAGGGGCTCGTCGACCTGGTCCGCGCGCTCTTCTTCCTCCCCGCGCGGCTCCTGGGCGGACGAGCCCGGGCCTGACGGCGGAGGGCGCGGCACGGTAACCTCTCCGCATGACGGACGCGCGCCACCGGCTCCTCCTCGTCAGCAGCTCGACGATCCACGGGCACGGCTACCTCGACCACGTTGCCGACGCCCTCACGGCCTTTCTCGCCGGCGTGAAGACGCTGACCTTCGTGCCCTACGCCCTCGCGGACCGTGACGGCTACGCCGCGAAGGTGCGGGAGCGGTTCGCGGTCCTCGGGTTCGAGGTCCTGAGCATCCACCAGGCGCCCGACCCGCGCGCCGCGATCCGTGCCGCCGAGGCGGTCTTCGTCGGAGGCGGGAACACGTTCCGGCTCCTCAAGTGGCTCCAGGACGAAGGGCTCCTCGGCCCGATCCGCGACCGGGCGGCGGAGGGGATGCCGTACGTCGGCTCGAGCGCAGGAACGAATGTCGCCGCGCCGTCGATCCGGACGACGAACGACATGCCGATCGTGCAGACGGCGAACCTCCTCGCTCTCGGCCTGGTGCCGTACCAGATCAACCCGCATTACCTCGATCCGGACCCGGCCTCGACCCACAAGGGGGAGACGCGGGAGGAGCGCCTCCTGCAGTACCTCGAGGAGAGCCCGGTGCCGGTGCTCGGGCTGCGCGAGTCGGCCTACCTGAGCGTCGAGAACGGTGTGACGAAGCTCCTGGGCGAGAGGGGTGCCCGCGTCTTCAGGCGTGGGACGGCCCCGTTCGAGATCGAGGCGGGCGCCGAGGTCGAGTCGCTCCTCCGTTGACGAGAGCGAACGTCGCACCGGGGCTCGTCCCGGGCGAACCTCAGGTCGTCGTGAGCCAGGCGACGAGCTGGGCGCTCGAGACCAGGCCCGGCTGCTGAACCACGACCCGCCCGCCGGACAGGACGACGAAGTTCGGAATGGACTGGACCCGGTAGCGGGACGCGAGGTCCGGGTGGGCCTCCGTGTCGACCTTCAGGACGATGGCGCGTCCCGCCGTCTCGGAGGCGGCGCGGGCCACCTCGGGCGCAGCGCGACGGCACGGGGCGCACCAGCCTGCCCAGAAATCGACGAGGACCGGCACGGGCGCCTCGCTGACGACCTCGTCGAAGAGCGCGGTGTCGGCCTCGATCGGCTCGGAGGGGGGAGGGAGCTCGGTGCGGCACTTGCCGCACCGGGTGAGAGAGACGGCGTGGCGGGCCGCGACGCGGTTCTTCTGGTGACAGCTCGGGCAGACGCGGATCATGGAGGGATTCTAGGAGCGGTTTCCGGCGACGCCCGTCAACGGTTGGGGACGACGATGCCGGCCAATCCGAGGTCGGCGAGGGTGTCTCGGGCCGCCTCGGCCTCGTCGCGAGACGCGTAGGGACCGAACTTCACGCGCGTCAACCCGTCGAACGGCTCGAG
Source organism: uncultured Holophagales bacterium (assembly GCA_937927565.1). Taxonomy (GTDB): domain Bacteria; phylum Acidobacteriota; class Thermoanaerobaculia; order UBA5066; family UBA5066; genus UBA5066. The sequence continues at coordinate 1,119 of CALBDV010000395.1, read as the reverse complement.
CCAGGGCCGGGGATAGCGTTCCGCGAGCCGCGTTTTCAGGCGTGCCGCGTTCTCCTCGCTCGCGAAAGCCCCAGCCTGGACGGCCCAGGACGTCGCGGCAACCGTTTCCCCCCTCTGGTTTCGCACCGTGGCGGTTCGCCGTCCCGACCCGAGCGAGACGACGGTGAGCGTCACGGGGACGACCCCGTCGGTGACGGAGCCGATCTCCTCGGCGGCAGCGCGCGAGAGGTCGACGATTCGGCCGGCGATGAAGGGGCCCCGGTCGTTGATCCGCACGCGGACCGTCCGTCCGTTCTTCTCGTTCGTCACGTCGACGACGGTCCCGAGAGGGAGCGCCCGGTGGGCGGCCGAGATCCGGCCCGGCTCGAAGATCTCGCCGCTCGCCGTGGGCAGGCCCGCGAAGTCGGCCCCGTACCACGAGGCGAGGCCCCGTTCGACGCCGTCCCCGGCCAGGTCGCCCGCGCCCCTTACGGCGGGGCGCGAGGAGCAGGCGGGAACGAGCGCGGAAGCCACGAGCAGCGCCGCGACCCGGAGGACGGGCGCTCGTCCCGGCCTGCGTCTCAGACCTTCACCTCGACGGCGGCGTCCGAGAGCACCGCGGCATGAGCGGCCAGGAGCGGGTCGACCTCTGCCGCGAGGAACTCCTCGACCTGCTCCGGTGCGCGGCCGACGAAGATGCGCGGGTCGGCCGCTGCGGCGACCTCCTCGCGCGTCAGGAGGAAGACCGGGTCGGCGGCGATCCGGTCGAGGAGGTCGTTCACGCCCCCTTCGGCCTTCAGCCGGTCGCCGGCGGCCTGGGCGTAGACCCGGATCCGCTCGTGCAGCACCTGACGGTCGCCCCCCTTCTTCGCGGCGGCCATCAGGACGTTCTCGGTGGCGAGGAAGGGGAGCTCCTCGGCGAGTCTCCGCCGAACGACTGCCGGGTGGACGACGAGGCCCGAGGCGACCGCCTCCCAGAGAACGAGAAGCGCGTCGGCGGCGAGGAACGACTCGGCCAGGGCGAGACGCCGGTTCGCGGAGTCGTCGAGCGTCCGCTCGAGCCACTGCGTCGCGTGCGTCCAGCTGCCGTTCTCGGCCGTCGTCAGGATCCAGCGCGAGAGGGCGTTCATCCGCTCGCAC
>CALBDV010000394.1 GCA_937927565.1 uncultured Holophagales bacterium | reverse complement strand
AGGAAGCGGACGACGTCGGCCCTCGATGGCCCCCGGGACGCAGCAGCCGTTCCTGAGACGCGTACGGCCGGAGCGTCGGCCGCCCGCGATGGACCGGCCGCACCCAGTGCGACGAGCGCGAGGACGACGGCCCCTTGCCGCCAGAGTAGCGATCTCGCTCGAGACTGGGGGACCTGGCCAGGTTCGACGGCGTTTCCCATGGCGCTTCCTCCCCGATTCCTTGCGGATACTGATCCGGACGCAAACGGTCCTGTTTGGTTTACCAGATCCGCAGAATGGTGACAGCTGTCACGGATTCGAGATAAAGCCGAATCCAGCGAGCGGAGGTGTAGTGGTACGACCACCAACTGCTCGTTTGATTCCCGAACTGCGAGTTCGTATGCTGGCCGGCTGGGGGAGGAGACCCGTCATGGGGCAGACCAATCGCGCCGTCCTTGCAGTGCTCACCCTGTCTCTCTGCGCCGGTGCATTCGCGACACTGGCGGCCGCAGTCGCTCCTTACGTCATCGTGACGACCGACGGACAGCGTGTGGGCGTCATGGACGTTCCACGGAACACGGATAAGGTGACGAAGTTCCGTATGCACCCCGACGGGCGCCTTTCGAGCTTTCCGTCGGCCCGAATCGACTGGAAAGCCACAGACGCAGCGAATGCCGCACCGGTCACCCCCGCGGCAGCCACGCCGCCACCGACACCCGTTGGCGCAGGTCCCAGGCTGAGCGCCCTCGCGGGAACGCTCGACATCGACGGCGGCCGCGGGAATACGGCCGGCGACACGATGAAGCTCAAGTCGGGGAAGGCGGCCAACATGGACAACCAGGGGCCGTTCTTCGGCGAGAAGTCCGTGATGGACCACCTCGGCATCGGCGCACTGGTCTTCAGCGCGGCGGGCTGCCCGGTCGAGCGAGCCGTCTTCGCCGGTTCCGTGACGAACAAGTCCAAGCAGAAGCTTCGCAACCTCAGGGGACTCGTTCTCCTTGCAGAGATGGGAACGAAACGCACGGTCGAGCGCATGGAGTCCTTCGACCCGCCCAATCTCGCGCCGGGGGAAGAGGCCCAGATTTTCCTCTACGTCTCCTGCGACTCGACGGGCATCAAGGGCGCGCCGGCCTACGACAACTACGTCGCCGTCCTGCGGGACGTCTCCGGAACGGCGGAAGACCTCGAGAAACCGAGCAAGGAGAACCCGTTTGCTCCCACGCCACGACCGGGGGGGAAATGAGCGAGCTCTTTCTCCACTGGCAGGATCCCAGCACGCGGGCACCGAGAAGCCGCATCGTCACCGACGGCCTCCGCATTGGGTCGTCCGAAGGCCTCGCCGACGTCCGGATTCCCGCGTCCGGCATGAACGCCGTTCACGCCGAGCTGCGACTCCGGACCGACGGCTCCTGTGAGGTCGCCGGGATGGGATCGTCGCGGATCTTCGCGCATGGAGAGACCACCTCGAAATGCCCGGCCGTCCCCGGCACCGTCATTCAGCTGGGCTCCCAGACACTCCGATTCGAGTCGACCGCTTCCCTCGCGCCGCCCGGCGGAGCGACCCCGAAGGCCCCCACGGCTCGTCCTCCCGTGCCCTCCCGCTCCCCTGCGCGCGCCACCAATCCGCGCTCGACCGGCGTCGCCATCGGCGCCGCTTCTGCGGCTGCGATTCTCGTCGCGGCCGGGGCCGTCTTCCTCGCCACGAGGCGACCCGAGTCCAAACCGCTACCTGTCGCAACGGCCAAGGTGACGCCGGTCGCACGGGTGAAGCCGACACCGAAGGCCGCGCCCGTGTCCTCTCCCGGCGTTCCTGGGGTCGCTGCCGAGGGGGACACTTTCTCCCGGGCCAGGAAATCGGTGGTCACGGTCATCGCGAAGCACTCGTTCGAGAAGGGCTTCGCGACCGGGAGCGGCTTCTTCGTCGACGCGCAGGGGCGCGTCGTGACGAACTACCACGTCGTGAAGCAGAGCGACTACCAGCAGGTCCTTCTGCCCGGAAGCAAGCAGCCCGTGGACGCCCGGATCATCTCGCAGGACAAGGAGGGCGACCTGGTCCTGCTGCAGGCGTACGTGACGCCCCCCGTTCCCGTCGCGCCCATGATCCCCGTGTCGACCGAGCTGAAGATGGGCGACACCGTATACGCCCTCGGCTCGCCCGCCGGGCCCGAGCTGGCCGTCAGCCTTTCCCGAGGCATCGTCAGCACGGACCGCCCGCGGACTTTCGGGGAGTACAGCTTCATCCAGCACGACGCCGCCGTGAACCCTGGGAACAGCGGCGGCCCGCTCCTGAACGGGCGAGGCGAGGTCGTCGGCATGAACACCGCGAAGATCAAGGGAACGGAAGGGATCAGCTTCGCGATCCCGATCGAAGACGTCCGTCGGTTCATAGAAGTCGCGCGCTGACCCGGGGGCCACCCTCGAACGGCGCCAGCCGCGGGCCGCCGCCTACGCCTTCGGAAACGTCGCCACGGCGCGGGTCGGCTCGCCCTTCTTCGAGGCGAG
>CALBDV010000393.1 GCA_937927565.1 uncultured Holophagales bacterium | reverse complement strand
TCCTCTACGTCGAGAGCCGCTGGTTCCAGCGAAAGGTCCGCCGCTGGCGGCAGCGCCACCCGCGCGTCGAGCGCGTCTGGCTGAAGCTGAAGGGCTGGCGGAACCGGCGCAAGAAGCCGCGTCCGGGCGCCGCTCCCGCCTCGCCGCCGGACGACGCCGGCTGACGGAGGGCACCCTCCTCGTCCTCGCAGGGTCGGCTCGCCCTCAGGCAGCAGCGGAACCGGCGACCGGCGGCGCGGTCTGCCGGGGTAGGGCCGCGCGGACCCGTTCGACCAGCTCGCGCAGGGAAAACGGCTTCCGGAGGAGGTCCCCGGTCGACCCGGTGAGCTCGCCGGAGCCCTTTGCGTCGTTGGGGTAGCCCGACATGAAGAGGACGCGGACTCCGGGCCGCTCCACGAGGAGGCGCGCCGCGAGCTCGCGCCCGCCGAGGTTCGGCATCACGATGTCGGTGACGAGGAGATCGACGGTCCCGCCGTGGTTCCGGCTCACGGCGAGGGCCTCCTCTCCGTCTTCGGCCGCGAGCACGCGGTAGCCGGCGCGCCCCAGCACCTCCTGAACGAGCATGCGGAGCGAGGGCTCGTCTTCGGCCAGGAGGATGGTTCCCTCGGCCGGCCCGGACGAGACCTCCCCGGCCACCTCCTTCACTCCGGCGCCGGGCTCCTCGAGCCGCGGGAGACAGACCCACGCCGCAGTTCCGCGTCCCTCCGTGCTCTCGAGCCAGACGGCGCCCCCGCTCTGCTTCACGATGCCGAGAACCGTCGAGAGCCCGAGGCCGGAGCCCTGTCCCGGCCCCTTCGTCGTGAAGAACGGGTCGAACGCCCGACCCAGCGTCTCCGCCGACATTCCGACCCCGTCGTCGAGCACGGAGATGGCCGCGTAGGCCCCTGGCTTCAGGTCCGGGTGGGGACCTGTCCCCGTCCCCCCGACCTCGATGGCCGACGTCTCCACGCAGAGCCTTCCGCCCGAGGGCATCGCGTCGCGCGCGTTGACGGCGAGGTTGACCAGCACCTGCTCGAGCTGGCCCTTGTCGACCCGGACCCAGAGTCGGCCCGAGGTGTGCTCCGTGACGAGCCGGACATCCTCTCCGATGAGCCGCCGCAGCATCCCTCCGAGCTCGTCCACGACCTCGGTCAGGTCGAGAACCTGGGGCCGGAGCAGCTGCTGCCGGCTGTACGCGAGGAGCTGCCGCGTGAGCCCGGCCCCGCGCCGGGCGGCGCTCTCGATCTCACGGGCGTGGCCGGCCGCGGCATCGCCGGGTGCGCACGAGGCGCCGATCTCCTCGGCGTGGCCGAGGACGACCGTGAGGAGGTTGTTGAAGTCGTGGGCGACCCCCCCGGCGAGCTTTCCCACGGCCTCCATCTTCTGCGACTGGCGAAACTGCTCCTCGAGCACCTTCCGCGCCGTGACGTCGGCGATCCCGCCGTCTTCGTGCGCGAGGGCTCCCTCTGCGCCTCGAACTCCCGTGATCGAGACGAGCCCCCAGAAATCCGAGCCATCCCGGCGCTGGAATCGGATCTCCTCGTTCTGGACGCGTCCCTCCTCGGCGAGCGCGCGCCTCACTTCGTCCCGCCGCCCGGGGTCGACGTATCGCATCGCGTCGGGGTCCGCGAGAACGGCCTCCGGCGAGTCGTACCCGAACATCCGGGCGAAAGCGGGGTTGACGTAGACCAGGCCCCCGCCGGAGGCCCTGCGGAAGAGCCCCTCGTTCACGTTGCGGTTGATGGACGCGAGCAGGTCCTCGCTCCGGCGGAGCGCCTCGACCCGGTGCTCCCTCTCCACGGCGATGCCGGCCAGCACGGCCGCCCGTTCGGCGAGCGCCAGGTCTCCGCCGTCCGGCGCCCGCCGCTCGCGTGTACAGACGGCGAAGGCACCGAGAACGTCGCCGCTGGAATCCCGGATCGGCGTCGACCAGCAGGGCGTGAGGCCAGCAGGCGGCGACGGCGGCAGGACGGCATTCATCCGGCCGTCCTTCAGCATCAGGATCGAGCAGGGCCCCTTCGTGAGCTCCTCCATCCCGGCGACGATTCCCTCGAAGACCTCCACCACCGGACGCCCGGCGGCGACGAGCCCCAGGACCCGGGCCTCGAACGCCGTCGTCCTCTCCGCCGCCATCCGCTCGGCCACCAGCACTCCGAGGGCCAACGGCATCGTGATCAGGAGCAGCTCGAAGACCTGCACGGCGGAGTGACGTTCGCTGGCAGCGATCGACAGGAAAGGCCCCCATCCGTAGCCGGTCCCCAGCGCGACGACGATCGCCGCCAGCGCTCCCGCGCTCGTCGCCCCTCTCGGCCCGAAACGGACCCCCGCGTAGAGCGAGATCGGGAGGACGACGACGAGGAGCAGGACGCCCGTCACGCTGACCGGAAGCAGGCGCATCAGCAGGAGGATCCCGGCGGCGGTTCCGGCAGCCATCATCGCGGCGAAGGCGGCCCGGCGCCCTTCGAGAGGCTCCGCGGACGACGCGAGCCAGATCGCGGCCGGTGGGACGATCGCAAGGATGCCCAGGGCGTTCATCCGCCACCAGCCGAAGTAGTAGAGAGCCATGTTCGGGTCGGCCGAGAGGAGCACCCGTCCGACCCAGGACGCGGCGATGCTCGCCATGGGGGCCGCGCACGCCGCCGCCACGAGGGCGAGAATGTCCTTCAGGCGCGAGAGCCTTGCGTCGAACCCCAGTCTCCCGATGAGATACGCGCCAAGGAGCGCCTCGGTCGCGCTCCCCACCGCGGCGGTCATCGCCACAACGGGGCCATTCCCAGCCAGGAGTCGGTGACCGGCCACGCAGGCCGCCACCACCCACCACTCCCTGGCCCCGAGCAGCCAGAGCCCGGCGACCGCCACCCCGGAGGGAAACCAGATGACGGCCTGGTCGACCGAAAGCCCGATCCCCTCCCGCACGTAGGCCGAGGAGAGGAGCGCCGCAGCGAAGAAGACCCTCTTCGCCAGCAAGGACCCACGGCCCGAGAAGACCACCCGCCCCCTTTCGCCAGCGTCCGCCGTCGCAGCGGAACCAACAGCGGATTCTAGCTCCGGCGTGGTGTCATGATTCAGGGTGTCGCTGAACGCGCCCGTCAAGGAGCGACCATGAAGACCTCCCGCCACGGTCTCGCGCCCACCCTCGCCATCGCGCTCGGAACTCTCCTCGCTCCCGCTCCGGCGCCCGCGGCGGACTTCTGCCCGGCCTTCCCCCCGGCCACGGGCGACGTCGTCGTCGTGAGCACCGTGGCAGAGCTGCGGGCGGCCGTCGACGCGGCCGTCCCGGGCCGGACGATCCTCGTCGCGGACGGGACCTACGCGCTCGACGGCCACTACCTTCGCCTCGACGTCCCGAACGTGACCCTCCGCGGGCAGAGCGGCCAGCGGGACGCCGTGGTCCTCGACGGCAACTACGTCACGACCGAGATCGTTCAGGTGGTCGCCTCCGACGTCACCGTCGCCGACCTGACGCTCCGGGAGGCCTGGGACCACCCGATCCACGTGATGCCGGCGGAGACGGCGGCGACTCTCCGGACGATGATCTACAACGTCCGCGTCGTCGACCCCGGCCAGCAGGCGATCAAGATCAACCCGCTGAGCGACACGGGGCCCTACGCCGACCAGGGCACCATCGCCTGCTCGCGCATCGAGCTGACCGACGCCGGTCGGCCGCACGTCCGCGACAACTGCTACACGGGCGGGGTGGACGCCCACGCGGCGGTCGGCTGGACGATCCGCGACAACGTCATCGAGGGTTTCTGGTGCGACGCGGGCCTCTCGGAGCACGCGATCCACTTCTGGCGGAACGCGCGGGACACGCGCGTGGAGCGGAACGTCCTCCGCAACAACGCCCGCGGGATCGGCTTCGGGCTGCTCGAGTCCGGCACCCCGCGCCGGACCTACGGGGACGCCCCGTGCCCCTCCGCGGGCGGCGCCTACGTCGACCACTACGGCGGGACCGCGGAGAACAACTTCCTCTCCGCGGACGACCCGGACCTCTTCGCGTCGGAGTACGGCTTCGACTGCGGCGTCTGCCTCTGGCAGGCCTGCGGCGCCTCGGCGCTCCACAACACCGTCCACACGGCGAACGTCGCCTCCTCCTTCTCCGCCATCGAGTGGCGGTTCTCGCGCACCGTCGCCACCGTGGCGAACAACCTCACGAACTTCGCGCTCCGCGCGCGGGACGGCGCCACGGCGACGCAGGCGACGAACGTCACGACCGCGACCGCCGCGTTCTACGTCTCTCCCGCGACCGGCGACCTCCACCTCCAGCCGTCGGCGACCGCGGCCATCGACCAGGGGAGCGCCTCGTCCGTCACGACCGACGTCGACGGGGACTCCCGGCCCCGCGGCGCCGCGCCCGACGTCGGGGCGGACGAGACCGGAGCCCCGCGGGCCCTGCGCTTCCACGGCCTCACGCCCTGCCGCGTCGTCGACACCCGCTCGGCCTCCCTCGGCGGGCCGACTCCTCTCGCGGCCGGCGTCTCGCGCTCGTTCCAGATCGGCGGGGCCTGCGGCGTGCCGGCCGGCGTGACCGTCGTCTCGGCGAACGTCACGGTGACCCAGGCGACTGCGGCGGGGAACGTCGTCGTCCACGCCTGCGGGACGACGGTCCCCATCACGCCCCAGGTCCACTTCGCCGCCGGGCGGACCCGGGCCAACAACGCGCTCCTGGCGCTCGGCGGCAGCGGCGCCGTGTCGGCGCAGGCCGGGATGGCCTCCGG
>CALBDV010000392.1 GCA_937927565.1 uncultured Holophagales bacterium | reverse complement strand
AGGTACGCGAGGAGATGCTCGCTCCGGAAGCCGACGAGAGCCTCCGCGAAGTCGTTCGCTTTCTCTGCGGCCCTCGGGAGCCGGAGAGCCCGATGCCTCAGCTCGTGCCTCCGGAGGGGTGAGGCTGGGACGATTCAAGGGCCCGGCCTCGAAGCCGCGCGAGAACGGACTCGACACCTTCGTTCGGGTGGAGCTGAGTGAGGCCCCGCCACTCCTGGACGGGTTGGTCGTCAACGACGACAGTCGGCTTCGGGAGGAAGCCGTCGAAACAGTCCGCGATGCCCAGCTCGAGGGCTGAACGTCGGGCGTACTCCCCGCCTCCGCTGCTCCAGAGGTACATCGTCGCCCCGGCCCCCCGAAGTTCACGAATGCCGGCGAGAACGCGGGGGACAGGGATTCGCTTCGCTCCGACGGAACGGACGAGTGTGTCGTCGACGTCGACGTAGATGACGGTCTTCATGGTCAAGGGTCAAGCGTACCGGTATCTGGATGGTTCGGTTCCATCGATTTCGCCAGAATCTCGATCGCCTCCTGGAGACTCTCGGGGTCGACGGTATCGATCGCCAGTCTCCTCCGTCCTTCGGCGAGCTTGAACAGGTCACGCCAGCGCGGGGGCTTCATCGGGATGCCGCCGTCGGTCATTCGCGTGCGGACCCTGTATCGGTCTCCACCGCTGGTCTCGCCGGCGTAGTACTCCTGGTTCGCGCAGAGGAACGCGGCGAGGACCCGCTCGGCGTGGTTCTCGGGGCAGCCACTGGGCGCCAGGAGCGCCCGGCCCGGCCTGGAGGGGACGAACAAGTACTTGCCCGCATAGCCCGGCTCGTAGAAGAGGGTGAGAAGGGGCGACAACGTCGATTCGATTCCCGGCCAGCCGACGGCGGTCGTCGCCGTTCGACGGAACGAGCAGACGACCGCTCCTTCCAGCTCCTCGTGATCCTTGAAGTCCAGCCAGAGCGTGATTCGCGTGACGCCGAGTTCCTGGGCCTTGCACAGGAAGAGCGCGGGGTTGTGTCTGGCGGTTTCGAGGCGACGCGGGAAGACCAGACAGGGCCTCTCGGTGGAGAGCACGGAATCGCGGGTGCGATTGCGAAAGAAGTCCTTGAAGGAACGTGGGGCTTTCATGCTGCTACCTCGCTCGGGGCCAGCCACCTGGCGGTCGGTCCCCACAGATCATCCTTTCGATTCCAGCGATTTCGCGAGAATCTCGAACGCCTCCCGGAGGCTTTCGAGATCGATGACGTCGAGGGCCTGTCTCTGCCGTCCTTCGGCGAGCTTGAACAGGTCGCGCCAGCGCGGAGACTTCACGGGTTTCCCGCCATCGGTCATTCGCGTGCGAACCCTGTATCGGTCGCCACCGGTCGTCTGGCCGGCGAAGTACTCCTGGTTCGCGCAGAGGAACGCGGCGAGGACGCGCTCGGCGTGGTTCTCGGGGCAGCCAAGAGGCGCGCGGAGCGCCCGGCCCGCCCTGGATGGGACGAACAGGTACTTCCCCGTCGTCCCGGGCTCGTAGAAGAGGGTGAGCAGAGGCGAGAGCTTCGATTCGATGCCCGGCCAGCCGACGGCGGTCGTCGCCGTTCGACGGAACGAGCAGATGACCGCTCCTTCCGTCGATTCGTCATCCTTGAAGTCCAGGCAAAGGGTGATCCGCGTGACGCCGCGGTCCTGGGCCCTGTAAAGGAAGAGCGCAGGGTTGTGCTCAACGGCATGCAGACGGCGTGGGAAGACCAGGCAGGGCTTCCCGGAGGAGAGCCCGGAATCGCGCGTGTCCTTCCGAAGGAGGTCCCTGAAGAAACGTGGACCCTTCATGTAAGCAGAACGAGCCACGGCTTGGACTCTTGCAGCGGCGTCCCTACGGACTCCCAGCGCCGGCGGACTGCAAGTGCGGGATCTCGAGAGGAGAATGTAGGGACCATGCCGGTAAGCTTTCGCCGCGGAGATCTGTTCGCCTCGAACGCGCACACCCTCGCGCACGGCGTCAGCACGGCCGGGCGCATGCGTGCAGGGATCGCGGACGACTTCCGCCTTCGGTTCCCGGAGATGTACCAGGAGTATCGGAGGCTCTGTCACCACGAGCTCCTGGCTCTGGGCGGTGCCTTCCTCTGGAAGCTCTCGGAACCGTGGGTCCTGAACCTCGTCACTCAGGACTCCCTCAGAGGAGCGACGTCGGAATACGTCGCAGAGGCGTTCCGCTGGCTCGCGACGAGCTGGAGGGAAGAGGGGATCCAGTCCGTCGCCATGCCCCGTGTGGGCGCTGGGCCTGGCGGCCTCGAGTGGGACGAGGTGCGGTCGCTCCTCGAGGGGATCCTCGGGCCCTGTTCCCTTCCGGTGACGGTCTACGAGCTTGGCGCGCCGACCGAAGGCGAATCAGAGGAGCCTGACGCTGACGAGCCCGAGACCGGCGATGTCTTCCTCGGGCCGTCGAGAGGGCCCCGATGGCGACCGCTCTCGAACTTCCACCGGGCCCCGATGATCGTCCGCGGCAAGGAATACGCGACCCTCGAGCACTTCTACCAGGCGACCAAGGCAACCGGTGAGGAGGAACATGAACACGTCCGCTCCACCCCGTCACCCGGGAAGGCGAAGCGGCGCGGTCGCGCCGTGACTCTTCGTGATGACTGGGAGGACGTGAAGGTCGCGGTCATGCGAGAGGGGCTCCTCGCGAAGTTCGGTCAGCACGCGGAGCTTCGTGACCTTCTTCTCTCGACCGGTGACCGCGGCATCCACGAGGACGCCAGGTACGACGCCGTCTGGGGCTGGAGAGGAGGCGAGGGGCAGGACCTTCTGGGCAAGCTACTGGTGGAGGTGCGTGGGATCCTCAGGCGAGAGGGCGGCGACCGGGACGGGCTCAGACTCGGGGACGGAGCGTGATGGCGGAAGCTAATGCGGGACTGAGGGCCTTGATGTCCCTGATTCGGGCGTCGAGCTTGGAGACCCTGAGGGACCAGGTGGTCTCTGCCCTGATGACCCTTACGACCGGCGACAGGCGCAGGTTCGAGGACAGCTTGCCAGCGGCTGCGGAGGCGGGTCTGCTCCCGTTGTTTCAGGGAACGCAAACGAAGACCGTAGATCTGATCCGGACCCTGAAGAACTGGCCGGGGACGCCGGGCCAACTCAGCCTGCTCCTCCAGACGGTTTCGACGCTACGAGACCTCGCTTCCGGCAAGCCGACGCTAGCGAACGCCCGTGAGAAGCGAGAAGAGATCCTTGCCTCGGTGATGGCGGGGGTGACCGATCTCCTTCCGAGCCAGGCAGAGACCTTCGCCCTGAGATTCCTCGCGTGCCCCGATGCAGAGACCCGGGTGATTGCTGTGGAGGCCGTGGTGGAACAGATGGGCACGTCCGCAGCCGAGCTGCTTCACCGGGCCGGTACGGACGATTCCGATGCGGGGGTGCGCGCTGCGGCGATCAGGGGCTTGACCGCGATCAAGGCGACGACCAGCCTCGAGATCATTGCGCGTGATCATTCTGATGAGGAGGCGCGAGCACGGGCGGTACGTGGGCTGGCCGCGTGTGGCGCCGCAGCGGCGGTCTGCTCTATCGTCACGGAGCCGGAGTCTCCTGCGGTGATCGATGCGGCAATAGAAGCTATCCGGACGTTCACGGATCCGGAGGCCGTCCCGCATCTGCTTGGACTTCTCGACCTGGAATCGACCAGCGTCGTCCGTGCTTCGACCGTGGCACTGCTTCAGACCGGGGATGCCCGAGGGCTGTGGGCGCTCGCGACTCGCCTTCGCAGCACCGGTGACACCGCAGCTAACGAAGGCGTGGCGAAGGGGCTGCTCGACTTCTCGCAGCGAAGTACCGAGCGGCCCCTCGAGATTGGAAGTGGGGCGCAAGATGGGGCGGCAGCTCTGGCCGCCGCCATCGCGAAGCTCGACTGGTCCGAGGAGTTTGAGGGGGAGATCCGCTCGCTTCAGCTCCTACTGACGGAAGCGGTGGATCGCGCCGAGGCCTGCCGGGTCGCCCTCCGGCTGATCGGCGACGGGAGCATCGAGCACGGCGAACGCGAACGGTTCTTGCCGATCCTGCGTCGCACCGCAGGTGCCGACGACCTCGACGCGATGATCGAGTTCCGGGAGTCCGAAGAGGAACAGGCCGCTGGGGAGTGGGAGCACGTGTGGTACGACCACCATCCAAGGTGGGAGCCCGATCGGAACTCCGAGAGTTTTCGCTTCTGCGAATCCCTCAGGAAGACCATCCGCGAGGTCGAAGCACGACTGGCGAAGAGCCAAACTCCCTGACATTGAATTCCTCATCTTCTCTGGTGGTTTCGTTCCCCACTGCCGCAATAGTTCGTTGGGCCGTTCGTTCGTCAGTCGCGGATAGGAATGGCCACGAACGAGGGGCCGCTGCCAGTATCTGGCCAGGTCCTGGACCGACGCAGGGGGGGCGGGGGCCCGCGGGGCGTGACGTAGCATCGTGTGCAAGATGCCGGGGCGGCAGCCGTTCTGTCATTCGAGAGAGGCGCTCGAGATGAACTCAAGTCAGGTCGTCGAGTGGACGGTCGAGGGGATGAGAGGGCGGTTCGAGGAGCTCAGCGCGCTCGGAGAGCGGCAGTGCGGTGCGCCCGACCCGCTGGAACCCCAGCCGTTCTGCCAGGTGGAGGACGCGGGAGGCGGTCAGCGGACCCTCCGCGTCTTCCTTTCGCGGCACTTCCTCAGGGCGGTCGTGAAGGGCCGTCTCCAGCGCTCGGCACTCCTGTGGAAGGCACTTCTCAACGTCCGATACGGCTACGAACCGGCGCGGGGGAACAGCCCGGGGGGCCGCGATGGCATCTTCCGCGTCACGAGTGACTTCAGGCCGGCAAACGAGATGCAGAGGAAGCTCTACGACGGGTACCTCGAGAGGCCCGAGGGCCGCGAGGAGCTCCGTCGATTCATCTCAAACGTCGACGAGGCCCACGGGGTCCGGGTCGTGTCCCACGGTCTGCGCCTGCTGGGCTTCGTGGAGGTGCCGCGGGACGGCTCGGCGGCGATGACGCTCGTCCTCGTGGACGTCGACGTCAACAAGCGATGAGCGTGAGGCTTACGACCGTTGCCCGTGACGGCTGGCTCGCTTCAGATGAGACCGGAGTCCGCGCGGTCGTTGCTTCCTGACGCGACCTGATCGAGAAGGAGCGCCAGCTCCCTCAC
>CALBDV010000391.1 GCA_937927565.1 uncultured Holophagales bacterium | reverse complement strand
TTCAGGTGCCAGTACGACTCCGCCTCTTCCATCGCCGTCAGGTCGCGGCGCTGGATGTTCTCGATGAGCGCGACGAGGAGGTGGTCTCGATCCTCGAGCCCCTCCTTGACGAGGACCGGGACGCGGGTGAGGCCCGCGAGCCGGGCGGCCCGGACCCGGCGCTCTCCCGCCAGGATCCGGAAGCGGTCGGCATCGCGGGTGACGAGGATCGGCTGGAGGATCCCGGTCTCCTTGATCGAGCGGGCCAGCTCCTCGAGACCGTCGTCGTCGAACCTGCGGCGCGGCTGCTGCCGGTTCGCCTCGAGGTGGTCGAGGTCGACCATCTGGACCGAGACCCCTGGCCGGGCTTCGGGGGTGCCGGGTCTCGCCGCCGGAATGAGGGCGGAGAGTCCTTTTCCGAGGGCGGGTCTCTTCGTCACGGCTTCCCTCCGTTCCCTCCGGCGAGGTCGCGCCGAAGGAGTTCGCGCGCGATGGCGAGATACGCCTCTGCCCCGCGCGACCGGATGTCGTAGAGGAAGATCGGCTTTCCGAAGGAGGGGGCTTCCCCGAGACGCACGTTCCGGGGCACCGCGGGTTCGAGGAAGGCGCTGCCGAAGTACCGGCGGATCTCGTCCAGGACCTGGCGGGAGAGGTTCAACCGCTCGTCCCACATCGTCGCGACGACCCCGGCGATCTCGAGGCGGGGATTCAGGTTCTCGCGAACCCTTTCGATGGTCGCGACGAGCTCGGAGACCCCCTCCAGCGCGTAGTACTCACACTGGATCGGAACGATGACCCCGTCGACGGCCGTGAGGGCGTTCAGCGTGAGAAGCCCGAGGGACGGGGGACAGTCGACGAGGACGTAATCGAAATCGTTCTCGAGGGCGTCGAGCTTTCCGGCGAGGAGGTACTCCCGGCTCTCCACGTTCACGAGCTCGATCTCCGCCCCTACGAGCTCGCGGGAGGCCGGAACGAGGGTCAGAAGCGGGAGCCCCGTCGGCCGGGCGATCTCGCTCCAGCTGGCGTTGCCGAGGATCCAGTCGTAGACCGTTCTCTCGAGCTCCCCCTTGTCGACCCCGAGCCCGCCCGTCGTGTTCCCTTGCGGGTCGAAATCGACGAGGAGGACCCGTTTCTCGAGGATCGCGAGGGCGGCGGCGAGACTGATCGCCGTCGTCGTCTTGCCCACCCCCCCCTTCTGATTCGCCACCGCAAGACGTTTCACGTGAAACACTCCTCCCGCGCGAGGTCGCGCCGGTCCGCCCCGGGGCTCTTCTCGAAGCAGGCGGGGGTCGAGGCGCGGCAGGCCGCCGAGGTCGTCATTTCCGCCCTCCCGTCTGGTTCGCCACCGCCCAATGTTTCACGTGAAACACTCCACCCGCGCGACGCCCCGCAGCTCGGCGCCGGGACTCTTCCGAAAGTCGACGCTCGCGCCCGGCAGGGCCCGCCGCACATTCCCGAGAAGCGGTTCCGTCGTCCAGAGGAGGGCGACGGCCCCTCGCGCGAGCCCGGGCCGGGCTGCACGGACGAGCTCCCCCGCGCCGGCCACGGCGCGACTCGTCAGGAGATCGCAGGGGAGGGCTTTCCTCATCAGCTCGAGCGCGGGACCGGGGAATCTAGCGTTCACCACCCGGGCCGTCAATCCGAGCCTGCCGACGGCCTCCTCGAGAAAGCGAGCCTTCTTCCCGACCGACTCCACGAGAACCCCATCCAGGTCGCGCCGGGCCAGCAGCAGCGGGATCGCCGGGAAGCCCCCGCCCGAACCGATATCCAGCAACCGGAGCCGCCGCGCTCCCGGCGGCGGAAGGAGGGGGAGGGCCTCGAGCGCGTCGATCAGGTGCCGCGCAACGAGAACCTCCGGCACGGCCTCCTTCCTCGAGACGAGATTGATCCCCGCGTTCGCTCGAAGGAGGAGCTCGAGAAACGAGGCGAGTCCCGGAGAAGCCGGGACCGCGTCGACCAGCCTCCTGTCGATCAGCGCCTCGCGGACCAGCCCCTCGAGCCCCTTCACGACGGAATGCGCCTCTCCCCGGATGCGAGCCGGGCGAGCAGGAGCGTCACGGCTGCCGGAGTCACGCCGGGTATCCGGCCGGCCTGGCCCAGCGTCCGGGGACGGTGCCGCTCCAGCTTCTCGGCGGCCTCGGCCGACAAGCCCGGTACGCCCGTGTACCGGAAGTCCGCCGGAACCGGGCGATCCGCCGCCCGACGCACCCTCTCTATCGCCTCTCGCTCTCTCTTCAGGAAGCCCTCGTAGCGGATCTCGTTCACGAGGCGCTCCCACTCCTCGTCGTCCAGCCCGCTCAGCGGCTCCCTGACACGCCCCTCGAGCCAATCCCGGAGGGACGCGGGAGCGTCGGGTCGCCGGAGAAGGCCCGCTCCGGTCGTCTCTTCCGACAGGCCGACACCCATCGCCTCCAGCTCCAGGAGCGTCCCTCTGTCCGGAAGGACGCGCGATTCCCCGAGCGCCGTCCGCGCGTTCCGCTGCCTCTCCTCCCGTTCTCGGACGGGGGCGGCTTCCTCCTCGGCGAGAAGCCCGTAAGCCAGCCCCTTCTCCACGAGCCGGGCGTAGGCCGTGTCTCCTCCCAGAAGGAGCCGATGCTCGGCCCGCGAGGTGAGAAGCCGGTAGGGTTCTTCGGCGCCGAGCGTCACGAGGTCGTCGATCATCACCCCGATGTAGGCCTCGTGTCGCCCGAGCGTGAACGGTGCCTGCACCCGCCCCCTCGCGACGAGCGCTGCGTTCACCCCCGCCACGAGCCCCTGCCCGGCCGCCTCCTCGTATCCGGACGTACCGTTGATCTGCCCCGCAAGGAAAAGCCCGGGGAGCTCCCGCACCCCCAGCGTGTCGTCGAGCTGTTCTGGAAAGACGACGTCGTACTCGATCGCGTAGGCCGGCCGCAGGACTTCCGCCTGCTCCAGTCCCGGGAGGCTCCGGACGACCTCGAACTGAACGTCCGCCGGAAGGGACATGGACAGCCCGCCCAGATAGGTCCAGTCCGTGTCGAGACCCTCGGGTTCGATGAAGATCTGGTGCCTGTCCCTCTCGGCGAAGCGAACGACCTTGTCCTCTATGGATGGGCAGTAGCGGGGGCCCCGGCCCCGGATGACGCCGGAGTAGAGCGGTGAGCGGTCGAGGTTTCGCCGAATGAGGTCGTGCGTCCGCTCCGTCGTGTGTGTCAGGAAGCAGTCGACCTGCGGAAGCCTCGGAAACGCCTCCAGCCGGGACCGGAAAGAGAATGCCCGCGGGGCGACGTCTCCGATGACCCGAACTGTTTTGGAGCGGTCGATGGATTTTCCGGTCACCCGCGGCGGCGTTCCGGTCTTCATCCGCCCGATCCGGAGACCAAGCCCCCTCAGGGCCTCCGAGAGGTCGACGCACGGCGCCTCCCCCCAGCGACCCGCAGCCTGCCGTTCCGCCCCGACGTGAATCAGCCCCCGGAGAAACGTCCCGCTCGTCACGACGGCGGCCCGACACCTCAGCTCCTCCCCGCCCTCGAGCCGAAGACCCGAGAGAACACCCTCCGCCACGACGAATCCGGCGGCCGCCCCTTCCCGCAGCTCCAGGTTCGGCTGCTCCGCGAGACGCCGGCCCACCTCGCGCGAGTAGGCCGCCTTGTCCGACTGGCACCGAAGACCCTGAACGGCGGGCCCGCGGGACGCGTTGAGCACCTTGAAGTGGATCCCCGTCCGGTCCGCCGCCCAGCCCATCAGGCCCCCGAGGGCGTCGATCTCCCTCACGGTCTGCCCCTTCGCCAGCCCTCCGATCGCGGGATTGCAGCTCATCCGTGCAATCGCCCCCAGATCCCGCGTCAGCAGGAGCGTCCGGCAACCGACCCTCGCAGAGGCCCAGGCCGCCTCGGCCCCGGCGTGACCGCCGCCCACGACCACCACGTCCCAGCGAGACTTCATTTTCCGACACAGAACGTGGAGAAGATCCTGTCCAGAAGCTCCTCCGTCGCCGTCTCCCCCGTGATCTCTCCGAGTGCGTGAAGCCCGGCCCGCAAAGCGCCCGCGGCCATTTCCGCGGGAACCGCCGCCCCGATGCCGTCGAGCGCCGCAGCGGCGCGCAGCAGCGCCTCCCGCTGCCGGGGAAGCGCGCCGAACTCGCCCGTTCCGAGGCAGGAATCCAGCCGCGCCCCGATCTCCCGCCGCAGCGCGGTCATTCCTTCGCCGGTCCTCGCGCTCACGCGCAGCTCTCCCTCCCGGCGCTCTCCCGGCAGATCGGCCTTCGTCTCCAGGACCAGCACGGGCACCCCTTCCGGAAGGTCGTCCGGGCCCGGCGACTCGCCTCCTGCCTCCCGTGCCACGAGGAGGAGGTCGGCGCCGGCGGCGGCCCGTCCGGCAGCCTCGACCCCGAGCCGCTCGAGTCTCTCGGTGGTCTCCCGCAGCCCCGCCGTGTCGACGAGCCGGACCCGCTCTCCCCCGACTTCGAACACCTCTGCCACGGCATCCCGCGTCGTCCCCGCCAGCTCGGTCACCAGGGCCCTGTCCTCGCCGAGGAGCGCGTTGAAAAGGGTCGACTTTCCGGCATTCGGTGCGCCGACGATGACCACCGTCGGAACCACGTCCGGGGCCCGGCCCGCACCGGTCTCCGCCGCCAGGACGAGCAGGGCGGCTCGCGCGGAAACGACCCGCTCGAGCACGGCCCTCTCTCCGGCCCTCTCGACGTCCTCGGCGAAATCCAGCCGCGCCTCCAGCTCCACGAGCGCGCCGAGGAGCTCCTCCCTCAGCGCCGCCACCTTCCGCGAGAGCTCTCCGCGGACGAGCCCGAGCGCCCGGCGCGCCTCTCCCCGGCTCGCCGCCCCCGCGAGGAAGCCGATCCCCTCGGCCCTCGCCAGGTCGATCTTTCCGTTCGCCAGCGCACGGCGCGTGAACTCGCCCGGTCGGGCGCGGCGGGCCCCGCGGCTCACGGCCGAGGAGACGAGCAGGTCGACTACGGCGGGGGAGCCGTGGGCCTGCAGCTCGACGACCTCTTCCCCGGTCGATGAGGCGGGAGACTCGAACCAGAGCACGAGGCCCTCGTCCACGACGCCCCCGTCCTCGTCGAGGAACGGCGAAAGGTATGCCCGGCGTGCGTGGGGCCGGGCCGGAATCCGCGGCGCCAGCTCCCTCGCGAGCGCCAGAACGCGCCCTTCGGGCCCGCTCAGGCGGACGATCGCGAGCGCGCCCGTCCCGACCGGGGTCGCGCGGGCGACGAGGACGTCTCCCTGCCCGGCAGCATCCCCGACGAGCGGGGCCACCGTTTTGGCCCCTCCGTCGGACCGCCGCACGTCGTCATCAGGCCTTCGTCGCCTTCGGCCGCATCCCGAGGTCCGTGTAGCGCTCGAGAAGGAGCTGCTGGGCGATGGAGAGGACGTTCTGGACGAGCCAGTAGAGAACCAGCCCGGACGGCATGTCCTTGAACATGAATCCCATGACGAGGGGGAGGAAGCCCATGACCCTCTTCGTCATGGCGTCGCCCGTGGCCGGCATCATCTGCTGCTGCAGCCACATCGTCAGCGTCATCAGGATCGGCGTGACGTAGTACGGGTCCTTCGCGGAGAGGTCCTGGATCCAGAGCGCGAACGGCGCGTGCCGCAGGTCGATCGCGTGGCTGAGGAGGTTGTAGAAGGCGATCAGGATCGGCATCTGCAGGAGGAGAGGAAGACACCCGCCGGCCGGGTTCACCTTCTCCGTCTTGTAGAGCGCCATCGTCTCCTCGTTCATCTTCACGCGCGCCTGCGGGTCCGACTTCAGCTTCGGCGTCCACTTCAGGCGGATCGCCTCGATCTTCGGCTGAAGGGAGCTCATCTTCTTCATCGAGACGAGCTGCTTCCAGGTGAGCGGGAAGAGCAGGATCTTGATGACGACCGTCGCGAGGATGATCGCGACGCCCCAGTTCGGGATCGCGGCGTGGAACTGCTTCAGAAGCCAGAGCAGCGGCGCGACGATGACGGCGAACCAGCCGTAGTCGATCAGCTTCTCCATCCCGGGACGCACGGACCGGAGGGTGTCGATGTCCTTCGGCCCGAAGTAAAGACCGGCTTCGATCGTGCCGGTCCCGGAGAGGACGACCTCGGTCTCGACCAGCGGCTCGGCGGCGGCAGCCGGCACGCCACCGGCGGCCGGCGCGGACGGGAGGACCAGACCGACGGGCCGGAGCGTCACGGTCTCCGCGGCGCCAGGCAGGAAGGCCGTGACGAAGTAGTTGTCCTCGAGTCCGGCGGCGAGGAGACCCGCGCCGACGGGCACGGGCTCCTTCAGGCCGTCCTTCGCTTTCCTCGTCACCGACCGGGTCGCCGAAAGCGTGACGCTCGAACCCGGCTTGGTGTAGCGGTTGTCGAGCTCGGCCTTCGACGGGTTGCCGACCCCGGGGCCGAGGACGACTCCGACCGGGCGGCCGCTGCCGCCCTCCCTCTCGACTTTCAGCCCGAGGGCGTATCCGGTCCCGAACGAGTAGGTCCGAACCACTCCCTGTCCGTCCGCCTCGCGGTAGCGAAAGCGAACGACCGTCCCCTTCGCCCCCTCCTCGACCGTCATCTCGTGAAGCGCGGCGGCGGCCCGCGACAGGAACGGATCTGCCGGGTCGTAGACCACTGTCCGCCCGGCGAACGGCGCATCCCTCCGGACGAGCTCCAGGGCGCTCTTCTCGTCCGCCCCGCGGAACTTCGAAAGCTCCGCCGAGACGACCTCTCCTCCCCGATTCGAGAGCCTCAGCGTCAGGACCCCGTTCTTCAGGGTCACTTCCCGCGCCTCGGTGGCAACCACCGGCGGAACGGCAGCCGGCGTGGCCGGCTCAGCGTCTGCGAGGACCTCCGGGACGGCGGTGGGCCTCGCCGGTGCCGCCGCCGCCGCCACGGTCGGCTTCGGCGATACCGGCACCCGCGGCGCCGGCTTCGGCGCTGGAAAGATCAGGGTCCACAGAATCAGGATTGTGGCCGACAGGCCGAAAGCCACGGCGAGACGTTTCGAATCCAATGGCAGCTCCTCGAAGGCGGGTCAGGGCACCGGGTCGAAACCGCCCGGGTGGAACGGGTGACAACGGGAAAGGCGCAGGATCGATAGCCACGCTCCTCTCCGGAGGCCGTGGCGGAGGATCGATTCGCGAGCGTACTCCGAACAGGTCGGTTGGAACCGGCAGGCCGCCGGAAGAAGTGGGGAGAGGAACCTCTTGTAGAGCCTGAGGAGCTCGGCGGCTCCGCGAACCCCGAGCCCCGGCCTCGCTTCCTCGATTCCCGTCACGGCGAGCCCCCGGCGCCCACGCGGGCGACGAGCTTCCCGAAATCCCTCGAAAGCTCGGCGAAGGAGGTCTCCTCGGCCCCGGCGCGTACGTTCACGACCACGTCGACGGCCGCCCGAAGCTCGGAACAACGCCGAAAAAGCTCGCGGAGCCGGCGGCGAAGCCGATTTCTCACGACGGCGGAGCCGGTCTTCCTCGTGATCGTGACTCCGAGGCGGGCAGCGGAACCGCGAGCGGGCCTCACGAAAAGAACCAGCCAGCGGCCGACATAGCGCCGCCCGCTGGAGTAGGTATCCAGGTAATCCGCCCGACGAAGGACCCGGCGGTCCTTCCCGAACGTCTCGGAGAACCGCGGCGCGGAAGACTCGCACCCGGGTCCGCTGGGTTCGGAAAGCATCGGATCGAAGGGCCCGCCAGGAGCGGCGGTATCCTCGGGCGCCTCAGACGGCGAGGCGCTTCCGACCCTTGGCCCGGCGCCGGGCAAGGACCGCCCGGCCATTCTTCGTCCTCATCCGGACGAGGAAGCCGTGCGTCTTGTGGCGGCGGCGGTTGTTGGGCTGAAACGTTCTCTTCATGGCACCACCTCTCCCGCTGCGGGGAGCGCGAGCGGCGGATTCTCCGGGACTCGCCCGCCCCTGTCAACCGCCGGTTCCCACATCCTCTCACCGCCAACCCCTCCGGGGCGCTTTCCCCTGTCTTTCGCGAGCGGGCCGCGTGCTAGCATCCCCCCCCGCTCCGCCGAGCGGTGTCCTTCTTTCACATCGGTGGAGATGCCGTGGACAAGTCGACCTCCTGGGAGAAAATTCTCGAGCACCTGAAATCCAGGGTGGACGAGCGCGACTTCGACACCTGGTTCCGCGGGACCAGGCAGAAGCTCGAGACGACCGACGCTGTCTACGTTCTCATCGGCAGCCCCCTCTTCATCGACTACATCCCACGCGAATACGGCGAGCAGATCGCCGAGGCGGCCCGTCTCGCCGGTACGGGTCCCCGCGAAATCCGCTTCGTCCTGGAAGGCCAGGACGACTATCGCGCGACGGTTTCTCCGGCTCGTCCACAGGCCCCGGCGAGGTCCAAGGTCGGAGACCTGAATCCCCTGTACACGTTCGAGCACTTCGTCATCGGCAAGTCCAACCAGCTCGCCCATGCCGCGGCCCTCCACGTTGCCGACCAGACCTCCCATCGCTACAACCCCCTCTTCATCTGTGGCCCGACGGGTCTCGGCAAGACCCACCTCATGCAGGCGATCGGCCACCGGCGCCTGTCCCGCCGCCCGGGAGAGAAGGTCCTCTACGTCTATTCCGAGACCTTCGTGAAGGAAGTCGTGACCGGGATCCGCTTCAACCGGATGGACCAGGTCCGTCAACGCCTGCTGAACGCGGACGTACTCCTCTTCGACGACGTTCAGTTCCTCGCCGGCAAGGCCACGACCGAGGACGAGCTCTTCCAGACCTTCAACGCCCTCTACTCCGTCGGGAGCCAGATCGCCTTCACGTCCGACGTCCTGCCCCGGGACATTCCCGGCCTGACCGACCGGATGAAGAGCCGCTTCGAGGGAGGGCTCATCGTCGACATCCAGCCTCCCGACTTCGAGACGAAGGTCGCCATCCTCCGGCACAAGGCCGAGATCGCCCAGGTCGA
Organism: uncultured Holophagales bacterium; assembly: GCA_937927565.1. Taxonomy (GTDB): domain Bacteria; phylum Acidobacteriota; class Thermoanaerobaculia; order UBA5066; family UBA5066; genus UBA5066. The sequence continues at coordinate 4,435 of CALBDV010000391.1, read as the reverse complement.
GCTGGACGACGACACCGCCTACTTCCTCGCTGGCAAGATAAAGACCCACGTTCGAGAGCTGGAGAGCTACTTCAACAGAGTCGTTCTCGTTTCCTCCATGAGGGGAGAACCACTCACGAGGGAGCTTGCCCAGGAGGCGCTCCGGGGAATCCTTCCCGACGAATCCCAGAAGACCTCTCCGGCCGAGATCCTGAAGGCCGTCGCCGGACACTACGGACTTAAGCCCGCCGAGCTCCGGGCCAAGACGAAGAGGGAAGCCATCGTCTTTCCCCGCCAGGTCGCCATGTACGTCCTGAAGGAGTCGATCGGCCTCTCCCTCCCGGAAATCGGTCGCCTTTTCGGCGACAAGCACCACACCACCGCCCTCCACTCCATCCGCAAGATCACGGCCAGGAGGGAAGAAGACTCCGATTTCGATCGGGAGGTCGCCGCTCTCGTCGCGCAATTCCGGTGAACCGGGAGGTGCAACGCCTGTGCGATCCGTTCACCCCCACCCCCGGATCCCGGCGCCGGCCTGAGATCTGCACACCCCCCGGTGCCGATCTCCACACCTTCCTCCGGCTCTCAAGCCCTCTCGTTCCGGCTCCTTCCGGGGCCTTCCCACAGCCTGGGAACCGCCCTACTACTACTTCTGTAACTCTTACAGTGCTAGAATTTAAGAGTATGTTGGAGGGGATGTGGAGCTGACACTTCCGGCAGCCACCCTGGCCCGAGAGATGAGCTTGATGCAGGGTGTGGTGGAGCGGCGGACGCCCCATCAGATCCTCTCGAACGTTCTCCTCGAGGCGCGGGACCAGACGCTCACCCTGACGGCGACCGATCTCGACACGACCTTCGTGTCGGAGATAGAGTCGCTCTCGCTCAAGTCCGTTGGTGCCGTCACGGTTCCGGCGCGCCGTCTCTTCGACGTCGTCCGGGATCTGCCGCCGGCCGCCGAAGTACGCCTGCGCGTCCTCGAGAATCACCACGTCCAGATCGACTGCAAGGAGCCGAAGCTCCGGATTCGTCTCAACGGTCTCCCGGCGACCGACTTCCCGACGCGGCCCGAAGCGGCCGGGGGGCCGACCCTCACCCTCACGTTCGGCGCGCTGCGCCGGATGGTCGAAAAAGTCCGATTCGCGGTCTCTACCGAGGAAATCCGTCTGCAGCTCCAGGGAGCGCTCCTCAAGCCGAAGGACGGCGGTCTCGAAATGGCGGCCACCGACGGCCACCGGCTCGCCCTCATCGAGGTCGAGGACGCCACCGCCGAAGCGGGCTTCGAGGCGATCCTCGTGTCCAAGAAGGTTCTCGACGAGCTCTCGCGGCTGGACGCGGACGACGAGACCCCGGTCACCATCGTCCGCGGCAACAACCACATCGGCTTCACCGTCGGACGGCGTCGCATCTATTCGAAGCTCGACGACCGGCGTTTTCCCGACTACGAGAAGGTCATCAGCAAGGACAACACGAAGCGGGCGACCGTCGTCCGCGAGGAGCTTCTCGGCGCGGTGCGCCGGATCTCGCTCCTTTCGGGAGACCGCCTCAAAGCGGTCAGCCTCACGTTCAAGGAAGGGGCGCTCGTCGTCTCCTCGGAAAGCCAGGACGTCGGCGACGGCGATCAGGAGATCGCGGTCGAGTATGACGCCGACACGATCACCCTTCGTCTCAACTCGCGCTACCTCGAACAGTTCCTCGAGGCGTGCGAGACGGACAAGGTCCACCTCTTCGTGAAGGACGAGGGGTCCCAGTGCCAGGGCCGTCCCGCGGAGCCGGTCCCCGGACTGAAGAGCTACCTCTACGTCGTAATGCCGATGCGCGTCTGAGGGGGTGCGCGGCGTCACGTGGAGATCGGAAACCTCACGGTCGAGGCCTTTCGCAACCTCACCCCGTCCCGCCATGCCTTTCACCCGCGCATGAATCTCCTCGTGGGTGCCAACGGACAGGGGAAGACCAACGTGCTCGAGAGTATGGCTCTCGTCTCCGGACGTCCCTCCTTCCGGACTGCGGACCTCGCCGACGTGGTCCGGGTCGGTGAGGCGGCTGCGGCCGTCTCCGTTCACCTGACGGGAGAGCCCGACGGCGCGCTCGGCGCCCTGATCTCTCGCGGCCGGCGCGAACATGCCTGGAACGGTAGAAAGGTCTCGCGCCTCGAGGCGAGCCGGAAGCTCCCTATCGTCTTCCTGACCTCGGCCGACCTCGGCCGTCTCGCCGGACCGCCCGCGGAGAGGCGTCGCGCGCTCGACCGGGTCATCGTCGCCCTGGAGCCGGGCCTGGCTGGCGAGTTCCGCCGATACGAGAAAGCCAGAGCCGAGCGCGTCGCCCTCCTCACCGCTCCCGGAAGACCCGACCGCGACGCCCTCTCCTCCTGGGAGGACATCCTCTCTGCCGCCGGCGCCGCGATCGCCTCCGCCCGGCGGAAGCACATCGGCCCCCTCGGGAGGCGTCTCGCCGATACGGCGAGACGCCTCGGCTCGCCCTGGAGCGACGTCTCCCTCCGGCTGGTTTCCGACCTCCCCGCCCTGGCGGACCGCGAGACGCTCGCGGAAGCGCTTCGCCGTGGGCTGAGACTGAGCGAGCCGGGCGACCGGCGCGCGGGACGTGCCCTTTTCGGCCCGCACCGGGACGACGTGAGCGTCGTCTCGGGGCCGATGGCCCTTTCGACGAGGGCGTCTTCGGGCGAGACCCGGACCCTCGTCCTCGCCTGGGCCCTGGCGGAGAGGGCGCTCCTCGCCGAGGCCGGGGGAGCGTTTCCCGTTTTCGCATTCGACGACTTCGATTCCGAGTGGGATCCGGCAGTCCTGACGCTCTTCGCCGACGCGCTGCCGGACGACGGACAGGTCTTCCTCACCTCCGCCCGCGCCTCCGTCGCGCGCGCCCTGCCCCTTCCGGAAGGCACCGTCTGGGAGGTCTCCTCGGGGACCCTCTCCCCTGCCGGTCCCCTGTCCGGCCGAGTCCCGGTCGTCTCCCCCGCCGCCGCGGGGAGACAGGAAAGGTCCGAAGATGTCCTCGATTCCTGAAGACGACGCCCCTCCCGCCGAGGAGCGCGACACGAGCTACGGTACCGAGTCGATCAAGCTCCTCAAGGGGCTCGAGGCGGTGCGCAAGCGGCCCGGGATGTACATCGGGAACACCGACGACATCACGGGGCTCCACCACATGGTCACCGAGCTCGTCGACAACGCCATCGACGAGGCGCAGGCGGGCTACTGCGACCGGGTGACGGTGACGGTCCACCCCGACGAGACCGTGACCGTCGAGGACAACGGCCGCGGAATCCCCGTCGGCCTCCACGCGGAGCACCAGCGCGAGACGCTCGAGATCATCCTCACGGACCTCCACTCCGGCGGGAAGTTCGACGACAACGCCTACAAGGTCTCCGGCGGCCTCCACGGCGTCGGCCTCTCCGTGGTGAACGCCCTCTCCTCCTCCCTCCTGGTCGAGGTCCGCCGGGAGGGTCGCGTCTGGCAGCAGCCCTACGCGAAGGGAAAGCCGCAGCAGCCGATCCGGGAAGTGGGCCGGACGAACAAGACGGGAACGAAGCTCACGTTCCAGGCGGACCCGGAGATCTTCTCGGTCCGCTCCTACAGCTTCGACGCCCTGTCGCAGCGCCTGCGCGAGCTCGCCTTCCTCAACCCCGGCGTCACGATCGAGGTCGTCGACGAGCGGGACGAGAAGGGAGAGCGCAAGCACCTCTTCCGCTACGAGGGAGGAATCTCCTCCTTCGTCGACCACCTGAACAAGAACCGCGAGAAGCTCCACGAGAGCGTCATCTTCTTCACGGACGTGAAGGACGCCACCGGGGACCCGAAGGTCGACGCCAAGGGCGAGCGGCTCGACGTGGCGCTCCAGTGGAACGACGGCTACCAGGAGCAGATCTTCTGCTTCACGAACACGATCTCGAACAAGGACGGCGGGACCCACCTCGAGGGGCTGCGGACGGCGCTGACCCGCGCGATCCAGCGGTACGCCGAGGCCAACAACCTCACGAAGAACCTCAAGGACACGAACCTCTCGGGCGACGACTGCCGCGAGGGGCTGACCGCCGTCGTCTCGCTGAAGATCCGCGACCCGAAGTTCTCCTCGCAGACGAAGGAGAAGCTCGTCTCGCAGGAAGCCAAGACGTGGGTGCAGACCGTCACCTACGAGCGCCTCTCGACGTTCTTCGAGGAGAACCCGAAGATCGCCCGCAGGATCGTCGACAAGATCATCGAGGCCGCCCGCGCCCGCGAGGCCGCCCGCCGTGCCCGCGAGCTCGTGAGGCGCAAGGGGGCGCTCGACGGCGCCGGACTCCCGGGCAAGCTCGCCGACTGTCAGGAAGCGGACCCGGCCCTCTCCGAGATCTTCATCGTCGAGGGGGACTCGGCCGGCGGCTCGGCCAAGCAGGGGCGCGACCGGAAGACCCAGGCGATCCTGCCCCTCAAGGGGAAGATCCTGAACGTCGAGAAGGCGCGCTTCG
>CALBDV010000390.1 GCA_937927565.1 uncultured Holophagales bacterium | reverse complement strand
CCTCGGAGAACATGCGGACGGTCACGATCGCCGCCGTGGGTGACACGATGGTCGGTTCCGTCTTCCCGACCCTGGCTGCCATGCCGCCGGACTCCGGCCGAAGGGTCTTCGAACGGGTTCGGGACCTCTGGTCCGGAGCGGACATCGTCACGGGCAATTTCGAGGGGACCATTTCCTCGGACCCGTCCTCGGCACGGGCCCTCGGTAAGAACTCCTACCGTTTTCTCGTGCCCCCGGAGAGCCTGGCCATCTACCGGGATGCCGGGTTCAACGTCCTCTGCGTGGCGAACAACCACGCCATGGATGCGGGGCCCTCCGCCCGGTCGGCCACACTCGAGGCACTGGACGAGGCCGGCATCGCGCACGGTGGCAGCCTGGACCGGCCCTCGACCGTCCTGACGACGGCCAGCGGCGTGAGGGTGGGATTCGTCGCCGCGGCTCCCCACATGGGTTGCTTTCCGCTGGATCCCGAGGCGGTTGCACGGAAAGTGAGAGAGCTGAAGGAGAAGGAGGGGTGCAGCCTCGTCCTCGTCTCCATGCACGCGGGGGCCGAGGGAGAAGCGGCCCTTCACGTAACCCGGACGACGGAGATGTATCTCGGCGCCAATCGCGGGAACGTCTTCGCATTCGCCCGGGCCGTGATCGACGCGGGAGCGGATCTCGTGATTGGCCACGGTCCCCACGTCCCGAGGGGGATGGAGGTCTACAAAGGGCGGCTCATCGCTTACAGCCTGGGGAACTTCGCGACCTGGGGCTCGTTCAACGTGAGGGGGCCGAGCGGCCTCGGGCTCGTGCTGGAGGTCGTGCTGTGCGAGGACGGGACCCTCGTCGGGCTCCGAATCCGCTCCACGCGCCAGGACAAGGGGTCGGCGGCCTGGGCCGCGGGCATCGCCGCCGAGCCGGATCCGGACGAAGGGGCACGCAAGCTCGTCGAGCGGCTGTCGCGAGAGGATTTCCAGACGGAAATCTCCCGCTACTACCTTCCGGAGGAAGAAGGAGCACCTGAGTCGCTCCCTGAACCGCTCCCCGAACCGACGCCCGAGCCGTCTGCCGAGCCGACGCCCCAGCCGACGCCTCCGGCCGTCGTAACGGGGCAGTAACCTTTCCTCAGGAGCTGCGTAAGAAAGGCAGGAAGCTCCGCGTGGAAGGCTGTGAGTCCGCTGGCGCGCACCCCTCGCTCTCCTCGCCCTCACCGCGCGCCCTCGCGACCCGGCCAGAAGCGCGGAGCTTCCCTTTTCCGCCCCGCCGGGTCCCTTCCGCCGATCTCGAGGTCAGCGAAGGCCGATCAGCTTGTGCGTCTGCAGGCTGAGGCGCCAGCGGGGATGGGCGAGGCACCAGGCCGTTGCGAGGGCGACGTTCTTCTGGCGGTCGGGCCCGTCCATCGGCTGGAGAAAGAAGACGGCGAACGAGAGGCCTTCAAAAAGCGCAGGCTCCGCCCCGGCCTGGGGGTAGACGAGCTTCAGCTCGTGGCCCGCCGTCAGGACGAGGTCGGTCCCCGCCTTGGGGCTGACGGTGATCCAGTCGAGGCCGGCGGGTGCCGGGCGCGTGCCGTTCGTCTCGACGGCGATCTCGAAGCCCT
>CALBDV010000389.1 GCA_937927565.1 uncultured Holophagales bacterium | reverse complement strand
ACGAGGCCTACGCCGAGGCGTTTCTCGAGGTCTTCACCGAGGCGGTCCGCTGCCGCCTGCGTGGAGCCGGGCCGGTGGGGTCGATGCTGAGCGGCGGGATGGATTCCGGCTCGATCGTGGCGGTGGCGCGGCAGATTCTGGCGAGGGAGGGGCGAGGGCCGCTCCCGACCTTCTCGGCGATCGGCCCCGATGCGAGCTCGTGCGTCGAGACCCGCACGATTCAGGCCGCGCTGACGATGGAGGGCCTCGACCCCTGCACGGTGGGCTACGACCAGCTGGACGAGTTCATGCCGGATCTGGAGGGGCTCACGTGGAACCTGGATGAACCCTTCGATGGCCACATGACATTGGTGCGGGTCGTCTATCTGGCGGCACGCCGCTTCGGAATCAACGTGCTGTTGGACGGAGTGGGGGGCGACACCGTGCTCGCCGAGGGGACTCACCTGGCCCGCTTGATTCGCTCCGGCCGCTGGTTGAGTGCGTACCGCGGGGCTGTCGGCCTCAGTCGTTTCTGGGGGCCGTCGACTCCCGCCTGGACCGAGCTGGGACGTAGCGCGCGCAGCGCGATCCTGCCCGACGCGGCCAGGCGGCTTCGCCGCTGGCTCCGACAAGGGCACCTGGTGCGATCCGGGGCGGGGGACAGGCTCCGGAGGCGAATGAATCCGGAGTTTGCGCATCGGGTCTCGCTGGACGACCGACTCGCGACCCTTTGGAACCATGTTCCGGAGTGCCTGTCCGGCAGTTACGGTTCGGAACGGGCACTGGCTATCGAGCACCCGTACCTTCTCGTAGGCCGCGAGCGGTATGACCGAGTTGCATCCGCCGTCGGGATCGAGCCGAGGGACCCCTTCCTGGACAGGCGTGTGGTGGAGCTCTGCGTCAGCCTCCCGGGCGATCAGAAGCTCGGTGGGGGGTGGCCCAAGGCGGTCCTCCGCAGGGCCACCGCCGGGCGACTTCCGGACGCTGTCCGGTGGCGCTGCGGCAAGGAGCACCTCGGCTGGTCGTTCACGACAGCGCTGATGCAGAGGATCCGCTGCTCTCTCCGGGAGCGCATCGAGGTGGGCTGGGAAAGCCTGACTCCGTACCTTGAGGTGGGGCTCGCAACGTCGGCGTGCCGCTCCTACTTCGAGCTCCGGGAGGAGGAATTCGCGCAGGAAGTGTTCGACATGGCATACTTGTCGGCGTGGCTGCGAGGCTGCGCGGTGCGGCCGAAGGCTCTGGGCTGATGGTGCTTTATCGGTCTCAGGGAGGCACAGGAGACTGGGAAGATGAGTGAGCCCGAAACCAGTGATTCGAGAGTCAAGGATGAGAGGCTGCAGGCTGCCCGCGACTACCATTCGCCTCGGCTCGTCATCTACGGTCCGATGCGTGATCTGACGGCGGGGGGCACGGGGAACGCGAACGAGGACTCTGCGGGGCAAGCAAAGCGGCCTTAGTCGGCCCTGAGGTGCGTAGGGCTGACGCCAGCAAGCATGTCGTCTGCGGCTCCGATTCGCTCGATGCAGAAGTGAGCCAGCGCCGAAACCGCCACATATATGCGGGCGTGCTCGTCGA
>CALBDV010000388.1 GCA_937927565.1 uncultured Holophagales bacterium | reverse complement strand
TTCAAGGGCGACGTCGGGGAGAACGTGCGGCGGCTGCGGGAGGCGGCGGGGCAGAGGTAGGGGGGCGATCCTCTGGCCGGAGAGACGGTTCGCCCGAGCGTGATACCTGTCGCTCCCGCAGGACCGACCGAGGCCTTCGGCAGGCCTACTCTCAGGCTCTATTGAGGAGAGCGCCGAGGTGCGCCGCCCGACGAGATCGGCCTTCGCGGCCGAAGGTCTCCGCTGAAGCCGCTTCAGCGCACAAGAACAGGCCCGTACTGGTCCTTGATCGGCCAATCCTATTCTGTTCAAGCGGTGCACAGCCGCTAAGTCGCTCGATCGGGCGGGGTTGAGCCGGGCCGACGTAACGAGCGCCAATACAACGAGAAACCGAACGCCGGGTATGTAAAGGACTTTCACGCCTCGCGACGATTTGTGACTTATGCAATTCGCCGAGGTTGGCATAGAGTCCCAGGTCGCGTGAGGGGCGAGATCGGAATGCGAATGCTCTGTTCGACGGCTGCACGGGCGGCCCGCTGCTATTCACGGATCGGGTTCGCGACGTGGGCCTTGGCGGTTGTCGCGAGTGCCCTCGTCTCCAGCGTTGCCGCCCCGGCGCAGCCGACGGGACCTCTCGTCGCCGACCGGCTTCTGATCCAGGGTGCCCGACTCTCGGTCGCTCCAGGCGATGAGGCGCAGACGCTCAACGTGGCGGAAACAGCCACCGTGAGGACCTGCTACGCGGGAGTCTGCGGATCGATGTCGGCAGGGGACTCTCGGGTCGCGGGCCTCGTGGTGAAGGGCGAGCTGTCGGGACCCGAGCTCTCCGAGCCGATGACCTACACGGCGATTCCGGGGGGGGCGTTCGTCCTGCCGGGATTCCAGGCGGAAGGGACGTATCTCCTCGCGAACCTCCGGCTCGTTCGCGCGGAGAGCGGCGAGATTCTGGGCAACGCCACGCCAGGCGTCGCTGTTCTCGAGGTGCGAAACATCCTCCTCGCCTCGGCCACCGTCCGCCACCTGACGCTCGACGAACTGCGGGCTCGCGGCATCGAGATCACTCAGCAGAACTACCAGGCGTTCAGCTTCGCCGTCGGATTCGCATTTCAGGATTCACCGGTGACCATCGAGTTTCCAGTTCTCTTCCAGGAAGGGGGCCGGGTCGAGCTCCTGTCGAAGCCCGAAGTTCACCTGGACGACCTTCCGGGCGAGGTGGCAGCAGCTCTCAGGCGTTGGCAGCCGCCTCACCTGATTCCGTTCATGCTCGACGTCGCCGAGCGGAAGGAACTGCAACCTGGCGAAGAGAGCGAGGAGCTGCCACCCGACACGCAGCTGTTCGGGGTCATCGTCCTTCCCGGCAACGTCTCGTTTCTCAACCAGTTCTTCGATGCTCGTCTCCTGGTCGCGAACGGGGCGCCTGCTGGCAGCGGCGCGTTCCTTACGAACGTCACGGGGGAGATACGCCTCCCCGCGGCTGTCCCGCGCGAGCTCCTTCGCCTTGCGGCGACCTCGCCAGCCGTCGTTCCGGGCCAGAGAGTCCCTGTTCTCAATGCGACAGGCGGCGCCGTTCTCGGTCCCGGCGAGCAGGGAGCCGCGAGCTTCACGCTCGAGGGGCTCGTCCCGGGGACGCACGTCGTCACGATGGAGATCGGAGCGGAGCTGGAGCGCGCCGGCCGAGACCCACTTCCACTCGCGGGCAGGCTCAAGGCTGCCGTCGAGGTCGTCGACGCCCGTTTCAATCTCGCCTTCAGCCACCCGGACGTCGTTCGCGAAGGCGAACCCTATGCCCTCTACGTCACCGTCACGAACCTCTCCCGGGCCACGCAGAACCTCGTCACCGTCGAGCTCGACGACAGCCGGATCACCGGCGCGCATCAGGAGCGGCCCTCAGATGACTTCTCGCCGACGATCTCGACTCTCGAGCCGGGCGAGGGCCAGACGCTGGAGTTCCGACTCGTTGCGGACATCACCGGCCGCTGCGTTGCAACGACTTTCCAGTCGACTGGTCCCGTCGAAGGCGTGATTCAGCTGAGGACCGGAGTCGGGGAGCAGGGCATTCCGCTCTCCCCTTCGTCTCTCGTCCTCCCGCGCTTCACCGAGCTCCTTCCCGACGCCCTCGTCCGTGCCAATGTCAGACTCCTCGGTCTCGCGTACAGCCTCGCCGTGGCGCCGCCCGGCTCGATCCCGCAGTCGTTGCCGCGCGTCGTGTCCTCCGACGTGGAGCGGCGGGCCGTCGACCTCGCGGAGGCGGGTCAGCGGCTCTACCTTGGTGACGAGCTGCTCTCATCCTTCGAAACGCTGGTTCTGGATCAGCTCGGCAGCCGGCACGACCTTCCAGAGTACGACCAGCTCCGGCGGACGCTGACGAAGGGCCGGGACGCCGCCGAGGCCCTCGCTTCGCTTCTCCGGCAGGAGCAGACGGCGAAGGGCCTCTCGGCCTCCGCTCTCCTCGGCCATGTCGCTTCGACCATGAGCTACGCGCGCCCCTGGCTGGCCGCGACTCTCGA
>CALBDV010000387.1 GCA_937927565.1 uncultured Holophagales bacterium | reverse complement strand
TCGTGACCGGCCTCTCGCCGGTGAAGTGGGACGAGTGGGCCGACTTCGTCGGCGGTCGGACCGAGGCGGAGCTCGTGCCGGCGGCGGCCCCGGAGAGCCTCGAGACCGAATCGTGCCGGCGCCGCGTCGAGTGGCTGCGCGAGACGCTCCCGCCGACGGGGCGATACCTCTACGGTCACGACGGGACGGGTGTCGACGCCATCGAGGTCCTCTACCTGAAGATGACGGCTTTCCGGCAGCTCGCGGCGGCCGTCCTCGCCTTCTACCGCGCCACCGGCCAGCCGCACCTCGACCTTCAGCCGGGGCACGTTCTCCTCGACAGCTACGGGGCCGGCTCTTCTCTTCCGGCCCTCTGGACGTTCGAGGTCCGGCTGCACGGGCTCGTCTCGGCGACGAAGACCTCGTCGTTCGGTGTCGAGGTCGTCGTTCCGCCCGTCGAGCCGACGTTCCCGTACGCCGCTCCCGAGATCCTCGAATTCCGGCTCGCCGCGCGCCGGCCGGGGGACGTCTACCTCTCGGACATTCAGCCGGCCGATGCCGGCCTGGGCGTGAGAGTCGAGGGCCGCCTGTCGGACCCGAACGGCCTCTTCCCGAGGCCCGAGGAGCCCGACTGGATCCACGTCACGTTCCCCGACGAGGCGCTCGGGCTCGGCATGGACGCTCTCGTCGTGAAGCGCAAGCCCGACACGCCGGCCTCCTACGAGGAGCTGACCTTCGTCTCGGAGCCGGTCGACCTCGACGACGCCGCCGTGAAGCGGCTCCGGCGCTCTTTCGGCGTCCGTCTCCCCGGCGCGCGGTACAAGGTCTACCCGCGCTTCGGAGCCCCGTCGGACCTCCACTCCCTCGGCGTTCTCCTGCTGCGGGCCCTCGTCGGCGGCGAGAGGACGGAGTTTCCGCTCCTGCTGCAGTCCATCCAGCGCGCCGCGACCGCGGCGGTCCGGACGAAGGAGGGAGACCCTCTCCCTCGTCTGAAATCGGCGATCGTCGGCGAACCCGCCACCGCGAGCCTCCTGGATCGGTCGCGCGTTTTCTGGAAGGACGAAGACCGGGTCCCCGGACGCCCGAACGCGATTCCGCCTCTGCTCTTCGAGCGGGCGGTCCTCCTCGCTCTCCGGCTCGTGACGAGGATCCCGGGTTTCTCGATCGCCACCGCCCCGGGAGACTTCGTTCCCGAGGATCCGACCGGACGAATCGAGCAGGCGCTTCGCGAGGTGGACGAGATCGCGGCCGAGCTGAGGGCCCTGCTCGTCCACCGTCAGCCGCTCCATTTCGAGATCCAGGACGTCCTCGCGGAGCTCCTCGAGGACGAAGCGGGGGCGTCCTCCCAGCGCTGATGCGGCACCGGGTCGCGGCCCGCGGTGACCGAGGGTAAGATCCGGCCACTGTGGCCCTCAAACCGTTTGTTTCCTCTCACGAGGCGCTGGCGTTTCGCCCCTGCCCGGGAAGGGCTGCGTGAGCGTCCCTCCGCGCTCCCTCACCCTCGAGGTCTGGCTGGGTCCGATGGAAGGGCTGCGGTACGCCGCCGAAGCGCGGCAGGCGATGCAGCTCGTGCGGATCGGGCGCCTTCCGTTCGACCGCCAGACGAAGGACCGCAACCACCTCGTCCTCTCCGTCTCCGCAGGGGTCTCCGGCTCGCACGCGGAGGTCCGGTTCGCGCAGGGGCGGATCTTCCTTCGCGACCTCGGAAGCTCGAACGGGACGTTCGCGGCCCAGCAGGCCGTGACGACGGAAACCGAGGTCAAGTCGGGCGAGATCTTCCTCGTCTCCCTCACGCCCGTGCAGGTCTACCTGACGAGCCCGCTCGCCGCTCCGCCTCCGTTCGAGCCGCTCCCTCTGACCCACTGGGAGGGGGCTGCCGTCGAGCCGCTCGTCACCTCCGCCGCCGAGTGTGCGGCGGCGCGGCGTGAGGCCTACGTCGACACCCGGCACCTCCTCGACGCGATCCTGAGGGTCGACGACCCCGAGATCGACGAGTTCCTCTCCCAGGGCGGCGTAACGCGCCGGTCCGCCAGGGAGGAGCTCTACAAGAAGGGCTTCTACCGCGATTCGCTCTCGTGGATCGCGGAGATTCTCGTCAAGCCGGCGAACCTGACGGGGACCTTCGAGACGGCCGTCGTCTCCCCGCGGGTGGCCCGGTTCCTCGACGGTGCGCGAGCGGCGGCCTCCGCGGACGCCGGCCCCGAAGAGGGGACGAGGCTCGCGGCCCGGAACATCCTCGCCGGGCTCGTCGCCGACCGGTTCGGACCCGTCGGAGACTGGCTCACCGACCACGGCATCACGTCCGTCCCCGCCAGTTTCGGCGGCGCGTCCACCGGCAGCGAGGTCCCCGCGTCCAGTCTGGAGAAGGGAGCGGAGTCCAGGCCGGCGCCGAAGCCAGCCGGCGAGAAGGGCCGGGCCACGACGCTCCTGTCGGAAGCGATCGGCGACGCCACGGCCTCCGCCGGTCCTTCGCCGTTCTCACGTCACGCGCCTCCGCCCCCGCCGCCCCCCCGGGCGCCGTCCCCGTCGGATTCGGCGGTGGCCCCGGCGTCGTCCCGCCGCCCCGATCCCGAGCCGCAGCCTTCCGCGGAGGCGGCGCCGGAGCCGGTGAGGGTTTCGCCGACGGCCGGGACCTCGCGAGAGCCCGTCTCCGCCGAACCGGCTGCGGCCCCGGTGCCCGTCCCGGCCCCTGCGCCGGTCTCCTGGGGCACGCCCCGCACGCCCGCCGAGATCCTCCTCGACGGCCGGGCGCGCGAGCTGGCCGATGAGCTCTTCGTCCTGGCGGGCGAGCTGCGGTTCGGAGTTCCCGACGACCGTCGCCGCCAGCTGAAGCGGCGGGTCGAGAAGGAGCTCGCTCCTCTTCCGAAGGAATCCCGCACCCGGTTCCTCGAGCTCCTCCGCCACTACTTCCCGGTCCTCCCCGCCGGAGCCGGTGCCGACCCCGAAGTGCCGCGTCTTCGCCGGAAGATCGAGGAGCTCCAGAAGAAGGCCGTCGAGGAGGGCCCGTCGAAGAGCCTGGCCCGCGGGAAACAGCAGCAGCCGGTCGGCGTTCCGTCGACGCTCCCGCTCCGGCAGCTCGTCCTCGGCGAGGACCTCGCCCAGGCCGACCGGAACGTCCTCGTGCTCCGGAAGGTCATCGAATACGCGCTGGCGATGGAGGGGATGACCCTCGGGCTCATCCAGTCGCTGACGATGCCCGGTAACGAGACGATGGCCTTCAAGCTCCCCGGTTTCAAGGAGACGATGCGGAGCTTCCTGCACGCCCTCGAGCAGGGCAAGCCGGTCAGCGTCCAGCGGGTCGAAGAGTATCTCGACGAGCTGAAGAGGTGGCAGGTCGCGATCCTCGCGGCCTACCACCAGGCGCCGGGGGAGTGGTTCGACCGGCTCTGGAAACGGATCAACCCGGTCACGATCGAATCGGCACCACGCAGTGCGGGGTGGAAGCTGCGGGGCGAAGCGGCAGAGTGGTGGGACCTCTACAAGATCGCCACCCGCGACCTCTCGCCCGACCTCGTCAACGACCAGGTCCTGCAGGGCGTGGCCCGCCTGTCGAAGGAAGAACTCGAGAAGCTCAGGAAGAACCAGCGAGGAGAACACTCATGACGAAGACGACGTCCCGCTCCTTCCTCCGGATCGCCGCTTGCGGCCTCCTCCTGACGGCCCTCCCCGCGCTGACCGGGTGCGCGTCGAAGGTCGGCACCATCTCGTTCCGGTGCGGACCGGCCATCAACGGCGGCCTCGCCCTCGCCGTCGACGTCATCCGCGCCACGGAGGAGGAGTCGCGAAAGATTTCGGAGATGGGCGAGAAGTGGTTCTACGACCAGACCCGCTTCAACATCCAGGGACAGAACCGGATCCAGACCGTCACCTTCAAGACGGGCGAGGGAGCCGGGGCGTGCGACAAGAGCGTGACGGTTCCCGTCTCCAAGGGCGAGCGTTACCTCGTTCTCATCGCCGACTACAAGTTCCAGAACCCAGACCCGACCCGGCAGGTGATCGTCCTTTCCCGCGAGAAGTGGGTCGGCCAGAAGATCCTCGTCTCGGTCCTGGAGCGGGAGCTCTCCGTCGAGCGTCGCTGGTAGACGGCCTCCATGAAGAAGACGCCGCAGGTCCTCTGGGCCGAGGGGATGTTCCTTCGGCCCCACCACCTCCAGACGGCCGAGCGCTACCGCGAGGAGGCCCTCCAGCGCGAGATCCAGCGGATCCAGCCCTTCTACTACGGCCTGCAGTCTCTGGACGTGGCGCCGGACCAGCTCGAGAACTTCGTTCTCGAGATCCGCGACGTTTCCCTGAAGCTGAAGGACGGTACGGCGCTGTCGTCCGACTCCACGCTCCGGCTCTCGCCGAGGAGCTTCAAGAACGAGCTCGACAAGGCGAGCGGCCGGATGCGGGTCTTCGTCGGCGTCCCGGTCATGCGGGAGACGGCTCCGAACACCTTCGCCCCGGGCGAGGGGCCGGCCGGAGTCGACCGGCGCTACATCGCGGAGAACGCCGAGGTCCTCGACGAGAACTCGGGCGGGAACCCGCAGCCGGTCAGCGTGCGCCGCTGCAACGGCAAGCTCTTCTTCGGCGCCGAGAGCCAGGAAGGGTACGAGTGCCTCGAGGTCGCCGTCGTCGAGCGTTCGGGCTCCGGGCGGAACTTCCCGGTCCTCTCCCGCGAGTTCATCCCGTCGCTGACGGAGCTCGGTGGCTCGCGGACGATCCAGGCCCTCTGTGACGGCGTCACGAACCGGATCGAGGCCAAGCACCGCCTCCTCCTGACGGACGTCGCGCAGGGGCGTCTCACGATCACCTCGGAGGGCTCCTCCGGCTGGCAGGCGATCATCAAGCTCCAGATCCTCGGGAGCTTCCTGTTCCTCTTCCAGCAGCTGACGCGGATCCCGCGCATCCACCCGTTCGCCGTCTACACCGAGTTCGCCCGCCTCGCCGGCGAGCTGTCGATCTTCGACGACGGGAAGATCCCCGTGAAGATACCGGTCTACGACCACGACAAGCTCGGGCCCTGCTTCCACGAGACGTGCCGCGTCATCGAGGCCCTGCTCGAGAAGATCGTCGCCTCGCGCTTCGTCAAGGTCGACTTCGTCCTCCGGGACGATCTCCTCGTCGCCGACCTTCTCGAGGAGTGGCTCGCGGCGCAGACCGAGGTCTTCCTCGCCATCGAGGCCGAGATGGAGGAGAAGGACCTGCGCGGGCGGATCGTCACGATGAAGCTCGGCACGGTGCGCGACATCCCGGTCCTCCGCCAGAGGCGCCTCTTCGGCCTCGACCTCGAGCTGCTCAAGCGGACGCCCGCAGGCCTCCCGCAGAGGGAGGATTACTTCTACTTCAAGATCGAGAAGGAAGGGCCGTACTGGGCGAACGTCGTCCGCGACCGGAACGTCGCCCTCTCCGACGCCCTCGACCCCAAGCTGAAGTTCTCGCTCTACATCATCACGAAGCCCGGGAGCTGAGATGGACTACACGACCGAGCTGTTCAAGGTTGCGGCGAAGGAATTCCTTTTCCTGTCGTCGTTCCGGCAGAAGGTGAGAAAAGGCGTGCGTGCCGACATCGAGGACGCCGCGGCCGACCTCGACGAGATCTTCCGCGAGCAGGCGTCTGCCGTGCGGCAGGACCCCCGCCTCCAGGCGCTGTACGACCAGGCGCGGTACCCGCTCGTCGTCCTGGCGGACGAGATCCTGATCCACTCGGGGTGGGAGTTCGCGCGCGACTGGCAGGACCGGATTCTCGAGGAGAAGTACTTCCGCTCGAACATCGGCGGCGACCAGTACTTCGCGATCGCCAAGGAGCTCAGGCCCGAGGACGTGGAGCTCGGCAGCATCGTCTATGCGGGGCTCGCGCTCGGTTTCCGCGGGAAGTACCGGGAGAGGCCGGAGAAGCTCGCCGAGGTGCGGAAGAACACGTACAGGCTCCTCTCGGAGTACCTCGCGACTCAGAGCGACAAGATCACCCCCGAGGCGTACACCGTGATGGCATCGGCGGGGAAGCGGCTGAACCCGGTCGTCACGCTCGGGCGCGTCGCGATCATCAGTTTCGGCGTCCTCGTCATGTACTACCTCCTGACGTTCCTTCTCTGGGGATCGCTGATGAGCGATATCCGGACGGCCGCCCGCGCGGTCGGGGTGCTGTGAGGTAGGCCATGTACGAACTTCTGGATCTCCTGGGTCGTCTCCCCAAACCCATCAAGACCCTCGGGCTCGTCTTCCTCCTGATGCCGGTCTGCATCGTCATCGCCCGGGCGATGGGGTTCGGGCAGTACTGGTGGGCCGTCGTCGCCGGCCTCATCGTCATCGCACTCCTCATCGCCGCCTTCGACGCATTCATCAAGAAGGGGGACAAGGCGAGGGGTGGCGCCTTCGAGAAGGACCTCGCCCGCGACGCGCAAGGCGGGGCCGGCGCCTCCAAGCAGGAGGTCCGCGAGGCGGTCAAGGAGCTCTCCCAGAAGTGGACGGAGTCCCTCGCCCAGCTGAAGGGGACGGGCCTGCAGATCTACTCGCTCCCCTGGTACCTCCTCATCGGCGAGCCGCAGTCGGGCAAGTCGACGACCCTGAAGAACTCGGGGCTGGAGTTCCCGGTCGGCGGCGACGGCCTCTCCGGCTCGGGCGGCACGCGCAACTGCGACTGGTGGTTCGCCAACGAGGCGGTCATCCTCGACACTGCCGGCCGGTTCACGTTCCAGGAGGAAGCCGCTCCCGACGCGACGGAGTGGTCGACCTTCCTGAAGATGCTGAAGAAGTACCGCAAGGAGTGCCCGATCAACGGCGTCCTCGTGGTCATCCCGGCGACGTCGCTCCTCGAGGACACGCCGGAGGAGCAGGACAAGAAGGCCGCGAACATCCGGACGAAGCTGCTGCACCTGCAGCGGGTGCTCGAGATCCGCTTCCCGGTCTTCATCATGGTGACGAAGGCCGACCGGATCCTCGGCTTCTCCGAGTTCTTCTCCAAGCTCGACCCGGTAGACCAGAGGCAGCTCGTCGGGTGGTCGAACCCGCAGGGACCCGACAAGCAGTACGCGCTCGCGACGTTCGACGAGGCCTACGAGGAGATCCTCACCCGGATCCACAAGCTCCGGATGAAGTTCACGGCGAACGAGGAGATCGTCCAGAACGTCGACCGGATCTTCGTCTTCCCCGAGGAGCTCCGGGCGCTCGGCGGTTCGCTCAAGCGGTATTTCCAGGGGATCTTCCAGGAGACGCGCTACGACGACCCGTTCGTCTTCCGCGGCTTCTACCTCTCGTCGGGCGTGCAGCAGGGCAAGCCCATCGCGCGGGCGACGCGCGAGCTCCTCGGCGCCTCGGCCGAGGGGGTCCTGGAGAACCTGGAACAGATCTTCAAGCGCTCCCGCGCTTTCTTCATCAAGGACTTCTACGAGAAGAAGGTGTTCCCCGAGCAGGGGCTCATCTCGCGGACGAAGGCGGCGATCCAGAAGGACAAGACGACGGTCTGGGTCATCCGGGGCCTGTCGCTCTTCATCGTCCTGCTCGTTCTCGGCGGGATGATCCCGGCTTTCATCGGGCTGAAGAGGATCGTGGAGCCGATCAAGCGGAACGTCGCAGCGGCCCAGGAGTGCGTCGAGAAGGAGCCCTGCTCCATCCCGAAGGCCTACGGGATCTCGCGCGACATCTTCAAGAACCAGGCCGAGATCCGGAAGCATCCGTTCATCTTCGCGATGTTCTTCCGCGGCGCCGCGTCCGGCGAGCTCTCGGACCTCCTCGGAAGGATCAACCAGAAGCTCTTCATCTACCGGGTCGCCAACCCCCTCATGAAGGAGGGCGAGGCCCGGATGGCCCAGCTCGACTGGGCAGGCCCGTACGACTACCGGACCTTCTTCGGCGCCCTCGACAACCACCTGAAGTGGTGGACGGTCAAGAAGGCCGTGCCCGGAGCCGACCAGAAGCCGATCGTGGCGTCGTCGGAGCTGAAGATCATCCCGCTCATCCAGTTCTGCCAGAACACCAAGGGAATGCCGGCCACGGGGAAATCGAAGGAGATCGACGACTGGGTCGCCTCGATCGCCACCGACGGCACGCCCGACCAGATCCTCGCCACCTTCGTGAAGGAGCCGCCGAAGGACCCGGAGATGATCCAGGTGCCGGACCCCGGTGCGGCGATCCGGAAGTTCGAGGAGTTCTGGACGGTCGCGAACCTCGCGAGGTGGGATTTCCGCCTCAACCAGATGCTCGCCCTCTACGTCCAGAAGTACTCGGAGCTCCTCAAGATCGAGGACCCGTCGTCGAGGGGCTACCTCGACCGGACGGCTGCGACGGGGAAGGAGTTCCAGAAGGTCTACGGCGACGCCACGGCGCATCTGGCGACGACGAAGCCGGGAAGCAAGGAGTTCCCGGGCTTCGGGCCCGACGAATGGCGACGGAACTTCGAGGCCGACTACGACAAGCTGATGCGCTTCACGGTCGTGGTCCCGGGCGTCATCAACGAGAACGCGCGGAACCGGATCAAAGGTCAGATGGAGTCGGACTGGAAGAACCTCGAAGCCCAGATCCTGGCCTACGCCTACCTCGTCGTCTCCGACCCTCAGAACCCGAGCAAGAAGTCGTGGAGCCCCGCGGCGGCAGCCATCTCGCCGATGCTCGTCGAGGTGACCGCCTACGCCGACCTGACCGCATTCGAGGCGGCGGAGAACCCGAAGGCCGTCGTCGAGGAGGCCTCGCGCAAGTCGACGCCGGCGGACCAGAAGGCGACGCTCGAGGCGTTCTCGAAGAAGCAGGTCGACGCGAAGGCGAAGGCGACGGCGAACGTCACGGCGATTGCGACGATCCCGCTCGAGCAGAAGCCGCTCTGGCAGGACGCGGCGCTGGCGTCCTTCGTCCCGAGGACGGCGGACCTCGCCCTCGTCTACCGCGTCCTTCCCTACACGCAGCAGTTCCTCGACCGCGCGGTCGGCCCGACGTGCATGGAGAACGTCTGCTTCACCCGCAACCACGCGCAGCAGATGATCCCGCTCGGCGTCTCCTACATCAGCTTCGCCGAAGCCTCCTCCATCGCGACGCGCCCCGACGTCGACCAGCTCGCCCAGGCGCACGCCGAGACGATGCTCGACTACCTCCGCCGGTACGTCGACCGGTTCGCCGGCCGGAGGAGCGGCGGGGGCGGGGGCGGGTTCGTCGTCCCGGGCGCGGCGCTGCAGGCCAGGTCCTGGCGCGAGTTCCAGGCGGCCATCACTCGCTGGAGTCCCGAGTCGCAGGGGGGCGACGCTCCCGTGACGGACATGTCGGGCGCCCTCGGCTTCGAGGATGTCCAGTCGTTTGCGGCCGCGAACCGCCGGCTGAACGCCATCCTCGCGTACTACAAGGGCAAGGCTGCGCCCGTCCGGGCGTCGGGCGGGTCCGCGAAGGCCCCACCGGAGCTCGTCACTGCGGCAAACCTCTTCAAGAACAACGTCATCCCGCTTCCCGAGCAGGAGCTCAAGGCCTGGCGGCAGCTGGCGCTCGCGCAAGATGGTGTCTCCCTCAGGGGCTACCACGCCTTCTCGCGGAACCCGGCCGTCCGCCGGAGCGTCTACGGGCGGCAGCTGGTCGCCGTCGAGAGCCGCGGCGCCAACCTGATCCGCGACGCGATCCAGCCCTCGTTCCAGCAGGCTGCCGAGCCGGTGGTGAAGAAGATCCGTGAGCAGCTGGTCGGCCAGTTCCCGTTCGTCCGCGAGAGCCAGCTGCGTCAGGAGCGCGTGGCCTACGCCTCGGGCGCCTCGCTCAAGCCGGGCGGGAGCGGCAACAGCGTGACCTACCGCCTCGACCTCGCGTCGATCAACCAGGGCCATTTCTCCGGCATCCTCACCGACGTCGGCTCCCTCGCCGACGAGTACGCACTGAACCCGATCCTCTGGGGCTGGGAGCCGCAGTTCGACTTCGTCGGCGACGCGAACCGCGGGCTTCTCGCGGTCGGCCGCGGCTGGCAGCTCTTCCTCTTCGGGGGCGGCCGCTCTACCTCCGTCATCAAGGAGCACAAGGTCGAGATCCGGCCTCTCCAGTTCACGCCGAGCCCCGGAAAGCGCTTCATGGGCGACCGGGTCAACTCGCTGTTCCTCTTCGACCGGTCGGTCGTCGTCCGGCCTTCGACGGACTTCAAGTCCGGCAAGCAGCCGAACCCCTACGTCTGGCGGCTCGGTCCCTCGGATGCGCCGATGTCGATCACGGGGCGCGACGAGGAGTCGAAGGCGGGCTGGACCGGGAGTCTCGAGGCCTACGGCGGACCTCTCCGCTTCTTCTACTTCGTCCGGCTGGCGAGCGAGGAGCGCGAACGGCGCGACGACTCGGATGACCCCGAGAAGGCACGAGAGAAGGAGAGGACCTGGACGATCCGTGTCGTCATTCCCAACGCACTCCAGAAAACCGAGCCGCTCGAAGGGCTCTTCGAGCTCCTGTTCGAGGAGCCGATGCCCCCCATTCTCCCGAACTGAACCCTCGAGGGCGGAGCCCGGAATCCCGGGGCTCCGCCCTCATCCCATTTCCGGACGGAATTGAACGAGCGAGGTGACCGAGTGGCAGCGTGGAGTCTCATCTCGAAGCTGAAGGAAGGTTTCGCGGGCGCCGACGGGCCCCCGAAGATGGAGACCTACGCCCTGCATCTCTACGGAAAGCTCCCCATCTACAAGGACTTCATCTCCAGCGGGCTGACCGAGGAGGGTGCCAAGGAGTTCCGCGACTGGCTCGGGAACGGTTTCAGCCGAAGGTGGTCGACCGTTGACGACTACAAGCAGACGGAGATCCCTCTCCACACGTTTCTCCTCGCTCTTCCTGGAGTCAAGCGGTCGGTCGCCGGGGCTCTCTGGGGGAGCCACGACGAGGGGGGGCTTCGGCAGTTCCCGTTTACCCTCTTCTCCGTCGTCCCGAACGGCAGGCCGGCCGCCGACCCCCTCGTCGCCCTCTCGTTCCTCGAGGTCTTCGAGGAACGGGCGGCCTACATCCGGCGCACGTTCGTCCCGGGACGGACCCTCGCGTCGTTCTACGAGGGTTTCCGGGGCGCTCGGATCGAGGTCCCCGTGAAGCGGCCCTCGAAGATCGTCGAAGGGGTCGAGAAGGAGGCGAAGGACGTCACGCTCGGCGACTTCGCCGAGTCGCTCCTCGGAGAGGACGCCGCGGCCGCGTGGCCCCGGTTCCTCGTGCGCCTCAGGACCGCGTGCGACCAGGCTCCGGGGAGCGGGGCCGGTGCCGTCCGAATACCGGTCGGGAACCTCCTCCCGGCGGCGCTCCAGGTCCAGCTCTGGCTCATGTGGCTCGAGGCGGAGGGCGCCTTCCGGCATCGCGCTCCCTCCGGCACCCTCGTCTGCCGGTCGGGAGGACGCTCACGGGCTGTTCTTCTGTTCCGCGACGCGAGGCCCGAGGACTTCCTTCTCCTGCACCCGGAGAAGGCCGACTACGAGTTCGTGGAGGAGACCATGCCGGCCGTCCAGAGCGCAGGCGAGCCTCCGGGCCCTGCGTCCGCTCCGGCCGTCGATGGGGAAACGCCCCCTGGCCTCCCGGGTCCCGGACAGCCACCGCCGGGCTGGAGCAAGCCCCTCGCGGCGCTCCTTCGGCCCGACGGCACGAAAGCCTAAAGGTGCGAGAGGTCACATCGATGTCGGGGGGATCCCGATCGACCTTGAATTCCGGGCTGGCGATCCCTACCTTATAGGTCGGAAGCTGCCAAAAACGAAGGAGGAAGCAAATCATGGCTGTTGACTTTTTTCTGAAGATCGAGGGGATCGATGGCGAGAGCAAGGACTCGAAGCACGCGGGCGAGATCGACGTCCTGGGATGGAGCTTCGGCGCGTCTCAGTCCGGGTCGATGTCGTACGGTGGAGGAGGCGGTTCCGGCAAGGTCGCGATGCAGGACTTCACCTTCCAGATGCGCATGTGCAAGGCGACGCCGAAGCTCCTCCTGCACTGCGCCAACGGCAAGCACATTCCCTCGGCCACGTTCGTCGCCCGGAAGGCGGGTGAACAGCAGCAGGAGTACATGAAGATCAAGTTCTCCGACATCCTCGTCTCCTCGTACTCGACGGGCGGCGGCGGGGGCGGCGAAGACCCGATCGAGAGCATCGCCCTCAACTTCTCGAAGATCGAGTTCGAGTACAGGGAGCAGAAGAAGGACGGCACCCTCGACGGTCCGATCCCTGCGGGCTGGGATCTCAAGCAGAACACCAAGGTCTAGAGCGCCTTCGCGAACAGTTCCCCGAAACCGGATCGGCCTCCCGCGAGGGAGGCCGATTTCTTTCCGGGGTGTCTCGATCCCGGTTTACCGACGACGGCTCGGCCCTCCCCCGTCGTGGCGGGGAAGGGCCAGGTAGGGGCTGGGAATGGGGTTCAGCTCGGGAGGTCTTCGCGGGAGTCGAAGTCGACCGGCCCGAGTTCGAAGATGCTGACGTCCTCGTCGTCGACCAGGAAGGACCGGAGGCCAAGGCCGGTCTGCAGGTCGTCGGAGAGGCTCTTCCAGTCGGTCATGCGTCCCAGCTTCACGAGGTTGTCCGCGTGCGCGGACGACCCGGGGTAGAGGGCGAACAGGAAGACGTCGCCGCTCGTGCCGTCGTCCGCCGTGATGTGCGCCCCGGGCCAGATCAGGTCCCGGAGCTTCTTCGGCGGGTTCGGCTCGAGGCTTTTCGCCTGCTCGAGCGGGAACCAGGTGTATTTCCCCTGGAAGACCATCTCGACCACGCCGCTCAGGACATCGTCGTAGTCGCGCAGGTCGCCGAAGGCCTCGTCGCCGCGCTTGCCGGAAAGGGGAGGACGTTCCTCCTCGGCCTCGTCGAGGAGGGCCCGGGCCGCGGAGAAGTTCCCCTCGCTGATCTGGCCGATCGCGGCGAGGCTCTTCTCGACGTACGAAGGCACCGTCCGGAGGAAGTGGGGCCGCGCTTTTCCGGCGAAGACCCGTGCCCGGTCCCGTTCGGCCTGGAGCAGGCCCCGGTAGACGCCGGTTGCCATCTGGGACGGGGCGTCGGCCCCGGCGACGGCGGCGACCTGCTTCTCGGCGCGGTCCCAGTCGCCGGCGAATGCGAGCAGCTCGAAGAGGAAAGTCCGCTTGTGCTGGTCGGCGGGTGCTTCGCGGACCTCTCGGGTCAGGGCCTCGATCGCGGCGTTCAAATCCCCCGCGTCGAGAAGTTCCTTGGGTGTCGGCATTTGGGTCCTCCTCATCCCCGGTCCCGGGCAGCGCCTGGCTACCGCGGAAAACGGGTCGTTACGGGATGACAGGCGCTTCTGAGTCGGTTACAGTAACATCACTTCACCATCCGTTGGGAGGCTTCTAAATGTCGTCGGAGGCTCCACTCCTCGACTTCGAACGGCTTCTCGCCCCGGTCTCGGAAGACCGGCCGTCGGGCGAGAGCCTGCAGTACTCGGGTCTGTTCGACGAGATTCGCGAAGCGCGCCGCGCCGACGACGTGCTCGAGCAGGGAGACTGGAAGCGGGAGCTGAAAGTCGCCGACTGGGACGAAGCCGTCGCGCTCTCGACCGACGCCCTCCTCACGAAGACGAAGGACCTGCAGGTCGGCTCGTGGCTCGCCGAGGGCCTCACGATGCTCCACGGCTTCGCGGGGTGCCGAGACGGCCTGAAGCTGATGAGGGGGCTGCACGAGCAGTTCTGGGAGACGTGCTATCCGGAGATCGACGAAGGGGACATGGAGGGCCGTGCGAACGTCCTCTCCTTCTTCGACCGCCAGGTGGCTCTCTCCCTTCGAAAGGCCCCGCTGACACGAGCTCCGGGAATGAACTTCTCCTGGCTCGAGTGGAGCGAGTCGAGGCCGTACGACATTCCCGAGACGATCACCGGCCCGCTCGACGGCGACGCGCAGAACCGCCTCTCCGAGCTGAAGCGGCAGGCGGTCGCGGAGAACAAGACGAGCGGCGAGGATTTCCGGAAGGCGAAGTCCTCGACGCCGAAGGCGTACTACGAGGGCGCCTCGAAGGCTCTCGCGCAGGCCTGGGACGAGTTCCAGGGGCTCGACCGCGTGATGGACGAGAAGTTCGGCCGGCAGACTCCGGGCCTCAGCGAGCTGAAGAAGTCCATCGAGGAGGTCCGGCGCGTCGTCGATTCCATCCTCAAGGAGAAGCGGGCGCTCGAGCCGGACGCACCGGCCGGAGGAGGCGCCGGAGCCGAGGCCGGGGAGGTGGCCGGTCAGGACGGGGGAGCGGTCGTCTATCGAGTCGCGGGCACGTCCGGGCCCATCCGGGGCCGGGGCGAGGCGCTCGCCCGGCTCGGCGAGGTGGCGGAGTTCTTCCGCCAGACCGAACCGCACAGCCCCGTCTCGTACCTGGTCCAGCGCGCGATCACGTGGGGACAGATGCCGCTGGAGACCTGGCTCGCCGAGGTGATCAAGGACACGACCATCCTCGGCGGGATCAAGGAGACTCTGGGGATTCGCCAGCAATCCGAGTGATGTAATCAGAAGTAAGGCGTAAGGACCGAGGCAGAAAGCCGTCAGGGAGGAATGCTCATGGTGAAGAAGGAAAGCGTCCAACAGAAACTGAAGAGGGTCCGGCCCCCACGGGTCCAGATCACCTACGACGTGGAGATCGGGGGAGCGATCGAGCTGAAGGAGCTCCCGTTCGTCGTCGGAGTCCTCGGCGACTTCTCGGGCCAGCCCGATACGCCCCTCCCGCGCATGAAGGACCGGAAGATCACCGAGATCGACCGGGACAACTTCGACCAGGTCCTCTCCGGCATGGCGCCGCGCGTCGCGATGGCCGTCGAGAACAAGATGGCCGGGGACGGCTCGAAGATCGGCGTCGACCTGAAGTTCAACAGCCTCGAAGACTTCGAGCCGGACAAGGTCGTCCAGCAGGTCGATCCTCTTCGGAGGCTCGTCGAGGCGCGCCAGCGGCTGTCCGACCTCCTCTCGAAGGCCGATGGCAACGAGAAGCTCGAGAAGATGCTGAACGACGTCCTCCAGAACGCGGGAAGCCAGCAGCAGCTGGCCAACTCGCTCGGTCTCTCGCCCGAGGGGCCGAAGAAGGAGGACGGCAATGAGTAATGCCGCCGAGAGAGGCAAGGCCGAATCGATCGTCCGGGAGCAGACGGGCGAAGTCGACCTCCTGAGCAAGATTCTCGAAGAGGGCCGGATGGTCCAGCACGAGAGCCAGACTCAGGCGGCCAAGGACATGATCGCCGAGTTCGTCCAGCAGGCGATGCAGGGTCAGGTGGTCATGGGCCGCGACCTCGAGGCGTCGATCCAGGCCCGTATCGCCGAGATCGACCGGCTCCTGTCGGCCCAGCTGAACGAGATCATGCACGCCGAGCCCTACCAGCGCCTCGAGGGGTCGTGGAGGGGCCTGCACCACCTCGTCTTCGAGAGCGAGACGTCGGTGATGCTGAAGATCCGCGTCCTCAACGTGTCGAAGAAGGACCTCCTGAAGGACCTCGAGAGGGCCGCGGAATTCGACCAGTCCGCCGTCTTCAAGAAGGTCTACGAGGAAGAGTACGGCACGTTCGGCGGCCAGCCGTTCGGCGCGCTCATCGGCGACTACTACTTCTCCAACCATCCCCAGGACCAGCTCCTTCTCGAGAAGATGGCCCAGGTCGCGGCGGCGGCGAACGCCCCGTTCATCGCGGCCACGGCGCCCCAGCTCTTCGGCTGGGAGAGCTTCCAGGAGATGACCGAGGTCCGCGACCTCGCGAAGATCTTCGACCGGACCGAGTACGCCAAGTGGCGCTCCTTCCGCGACTCCGAAGACTCGCGCTACGTCGGTCTCACGATGCCGCGCACGCTCATGCGGCTCCCCTACGGCAAGGAGACCATTCCCACCGAGACGTTCAACTTCGAGGAGGACGTCGACGGGAAGGACCACAACAAGTACCTCTGGGGGAACGCGGCCTACTCCTTCGGCACGCGCCTGACCGAGGCGTTCGCGATGTACGGCTGGTGCGTTGCCGTCCGCGGCGTCGAGGGAGGCGGTCTCGTGCAGGGCCTTCCGGTCCACACGTTCCAGACCGACGAGGGCGACGTCGCCCTGAAGTGCCCGACGGAGATCGCAATCACCGACCGGCGCGAGAAGGAGCTCTCGGACCTCGGCTTCATGCCCCTCGTCCACTGCAAGAACACCGACTACGCGGCGTTCTTCGGCGCGCAGTCGTGCCAGAAGGCCAAGAAGTACGACCTCGACTCCGCGAACGCGAACGCGCGGCTCTCCACGATGCTGCCCAACATCTTCGCGGTCTCCCGGTTCGCTCATTACCTCAAGGCGATGATGCGCGACAAGGTCGGCAGCTTCATGTCGCGCAGGGATTGCGAGACGTTCCTCAACCAGTGGATCTCCAACTACGTCACTCCCGACGACAACGCCTCCCAGGAGTCGAAGGCCAAGTACCCCCTCCGGGAAGCGAAGATCGACGTCGCCGAGATTCCCGGCAAGCCCGGCGCCTACCGTGCCGTCGCGTTCCTGAGGCCCCACTTCCAGCTCGACGAGCTGCAGGTCTCGCTCCGCCTCGTGGCCGACCTGCCGTCCTCGGCCCGCAAGTAGCCGCTCGCGGCCGGGCGGCGTTCTTCGCCGCCCGGCCTTTCATTTCCGCCGCCGGTTCGCCCCAGGAGTTCGCCCGAGATGTCGCGGTTCGACAATGAGATCCGTGTCCGCCCGTCGGTCCTCGACCGGCTGATCGATTACGAGCCGGAATACTCGCGCGAGGCACCCGCCTCGCGAGTGAAGAACCTTCGGATCCTCAAGCAGTCCGTCCGGCGGGATCTCGAGTGGCTTTTCAACACGCGCGCCACGGCGGTCGTCCCTCCCGAGCTGAAGGAGGTCTGGTCCTCCGTGGCCGTCTACGGCCTTCCCGACATGACGACGCTCTCGGGGAGGAACCTCGGCGACAAGGCGAAGCTGCGCCGCTCCGTCGAGCGGGTCCTCGAGACGTTCGAGCCGCGGCTGGAAGGCGTCGTCGTGACGGTCGACGCCGAGCCGGGGGCCGGCCTCGCCCTGAAGTTCCGGATCGACGGCCGGCTGAGAGTCGACCCGGCCCCCGAGCCCGTCTCGTTCGACACCCTGGTCCAGATCGGGAGCGGCGAGTTCCACGTGAAGGGGGAGTGATGCGCGACGAGCTCCTCGGATACTACGAACGCGAGCTCTCCTTCTTCCGGCAGATGGGAGCCGAGTTCGCCGAGAAGTACCCGAAGATCGCGAGCCGTCTCCTGCTCGAGCCGGAAACGAGCGAGGACCCGCACGTCGAGCGTCTCATCGAGGCGTTCGCGTTTCTCGCCTCCCGCGTCCACCTGAAGGTCGACGACGAGTTCCCCGAGATCACCGAGTCGTTCCTCAACGTCCTCTACCCGCACCTCCTCGCCCCGATCCCGTCGATGTCGATCGTGCAGTTCGTTCTCGACCCGTCGCAGGTCAGCCTCCAGTCGGGACAGAAGATCCCTCGCGGGGCGATGCTCTACTCCCGCTCCGTCGCGGGCACGTCCTGCCGGTTCCGTACGGCCTACCCGGTCCACCTCTGGCCGATCGAGATGCGCCAGGCGCGGTTCGAGCTCCCGATCCCGGGCGTCGGGCCCGAGGAAGGGGTCCGGACGGTCCTGCGGCTCGAGCTGAAGACGTTCGGAGGGTCGCCGCTGCGCGAGCTCAAGGAGAAGGTCTCCGAGTCCGAGGAGAAGCACCTCGAGTCCCTGCGGTTCTACCTCCAGGGCGAAGGGAAGGTCGTCTACGCCCTCCACGAGCTGATCCACAACCACCTCGTCGCCGTCGAGCTTCGCCCCGGTGGTCCGCGCGACGTCCCGTCACCGGTGAAGCTTCCGAAGGAGGTCGTGAGCGCCGTCGGTTTCGAGCGCGACGAAGGACTCCTGCCCTACACCGACCGCTCGTTCCTCGGCTACAGGCTCCTCTCCGAGTACTTCGCCTTCCCCGAGAAGTTCTTCTTCTTCGACGTGAAGGGACTCGAACAGGCGGCGAGGGAGGACTTCGACGACGGCCTCGAGATCCTCCTCTACTTCAATCGCGACTTCCCTCTCGAGAGAAACGTCTCCGCCCAGACCTTCCGGCTCAACTGCACGCCCGTCGCGAACCTCTTCCGGCAGATCGCCGAGCCGATCCGCCTGACCCACCTGCAGCCCGAGTACCGCGTCATTCCCGACGTGAGGCGGCAGGACGTCACGGAGGTCTACTCGGTCGACGGGGTCACGAGCGTCGCGAAGGGGAGCGACAAGGTCACGACCTACGAGCCCTTCTACTCGTACCGCCACGGCTTCGAGAAGGGGCAGGCGCCCGCATTCTGGTACATGAGCCGGCGGCCCTCCGCGCGGAAAGACGACGACGGGACCGACGCCTATCTCTCGCTCGTCGACCTCGGCTTCAACCCGGTCCAGCCCGAGGCGGACACGCTCACCGTCGAGGTCGTCTGCACGAATCGTGATCTCCCGTCGCGCCTCCCCTTCGAGGGGGGGGAGGCCGACTTCCAGCTCGAGGGGGCCGGCGTCTTCTCCGGGATCCGGTGCCTGAGGCGGCCCACGCCCACCGTCCGGCCCCCGCTTCGCAGGGGCCTGCAGTGGCGGCTCCTTTCCCACCTCTCGCTCAACCTCCTGTCGCTCGTGGAGCGGGCGGACGGCCAGGGGCCGGAGGCGCTCCAGGAGATCCTCCGCCTCTACGACTTCTCCGACTCGTCCGTCACCCGGCAGCAGATCGCGGGGATCACGAAGGTCGGCTCGCGGAGGGTCCTTCGCTCGATCGGAGTCCTGCAGCCGAGCTTCGTGAGGGGTATCGAGGTGACGATCGAGCTCGACGAGCAGCAGTTCGTCGGTACGGGGGCGTTCCTCTTCGCCCAGGTCCTCGAGCGCTTCCTGGGTCTCTACTGTTCCGTGAACTCCTTCAGCCAGCTCGTCCTGACGAGTCGCCAGCGGGAAGGGGTCATCCGCCGCTGGTCGCCTCGGGCCGGGGAGCAGATCGTCCTCTGAGCGCGGAATGAAAGACCTTCTCTACTCCGAGCCGTACCGCTTCTCCTTCTTCCAGGCGGTGCGGCTCCTGGAGCGGTTGTCGCCCGGCAAGGAAGGGGTCGGACGGTCCGTGAGGCCCGGGACCGAGATCGTCCGCTTCCGCTCTCACCCGTCGCTTTCCTTCCCCCCGAGCGAGATCGTCGACCTGAAGGCGCCGGCCCCCGGACAGGAGGAGCGGCCGCCCGAGATGACGGTCAACTTCATCGGCCTGACGGGGCCACAGGGGGTCCTCCCTCACCCCTACACCGAGCTCGTCCGCGAGCGGATCTCCCACAAGGACACCGCGCTCTGGTCCTTCCTCGACCTCTTCAACCACCGGTTCGCCTCTCTCTTCTACCGGGCCTGGGAGAAGTACCGCTTTCCGATCGCCTACGAGAGGCAGCTCGAGGACGCCTTCACCGAGTACCTCTTCGACCTCATCGGCATGGGGACGCCGGGGCTCCGCGGCCGGATGGCCGTCAACGACCAGGCGCTCCTTCTCTACGCCGGGCTCGTCGCCCAGAAGCCGCACTCGGCCGGGGCGATCGCCTCGATCCTGCGCGACTACTTCAGGGTTCCCGCGGAGATCGTCCAGTTCCAGGGGCAGTGGTTTCCGCTCGAGCCGGAGAACGTCACGACGCTCGGGCAGGCGAACTCCGAGCTCGGCCGGACGGTCGTGGCGGGTTCATCGGTCTTCGTGTCCCAGTCCAAGTTCCGGGTGAGGCTGGGCCCGCTGAACCTGGTGCAGTTCGTCTCCTTCCTCCCCGTCGGACCGGGATGGAAGCCCGTCACCGACCTCACGAGGTACCTGGCCGGCCTCGAGTTCGACTACGACATCCAGCTCGTCCTCCGGAAGGAGGACGTCCCCCCCTGCTCCCTGGACTCCAGATCAGCCCTTCCCCCGATGCTCGGGTGGACGACGTGGGTCACCAGCGAAACGCCCCGGAAAGACGCCGACGAAGTCGTCCTTCCGGTCGATAATTGAGGAAATCCGGCTCGCGAGAGGACGACAAGATGAGCGTGAACCTGAAGTCCCTGATCGGTCGACTCAACGACACCTGCCGCCAGGCACTCGAGGGAGCGGCCGGGCTCTGCCTCTCCCGGACGAACTACGACGTCGAGGTCGAGCACGTCCTGCTGAAGATCCTGGAGGCGCCCGACACCGACTTCCTGAAGATCCTGCGACGCTTCGAGATCGACGCGTCCCGCTTCGCCAAGGACGTGACGCGCGCCCTCGACCGGCTGAAGACGGGCAATGCCCGGACGCCCGCCCTCTCGCCGCGGCTCCCGCGCCTCATCGAGAAGGCGTGGGTCGTCGCCTCCATCGAGTACGGCGCGTCGAGGGTGCGGTCGGGGCATCTCCTCCTCGTCCTCCTCACCGACGACGACCTCTCCCGCCTGACGCGCGAGATCTCGAAGGACCTCGCCGGCATTTCCGTCGAGCAGCTGACGAAGACCTTCGCCGACGTCGTCAAGGGTTCCGCGGAGGACCGCGAGGCGCAGGCCCTCGCGTCCGCCCCCGGCGCCGCCGGCGGTCCCGACGTCGCGATGGGCGTTCCGGGGAAGACCAAGGCGCTCGACCTCTACACGGAAGACCTCACGGCCAAGGCGCGCGCGGGGAAGATCGACCCGATCCTCGGGCGCGACTTCGAGATCCGGCAGGTCATCGACATCCTGACCCGCCGCCGCCAGAACAACCCGATCCTCACCGGCGAGGCCGGCGTCGGCAAGACGGCCGTCGTCGAGGGGTTCGCGCAGCGGATCGTCCAGGGAGACGTGCCGGGGCCGCTGAAGAACGTCGTCGTCCGGACGCTCGACCTCGGGCTCCTGCAGGCCGGCGCCGGCATCAAGGGCGAGTTCGAGAACCGGCTCAAGCAGGTCATCGACGAGGTCAAGGCCGCCCAGCCGCCGATCATCATCTTCATCGACGAGGCGCACACGATGATCGGGGCCGGAGGCTCGGCGGGGCAGAACGACGCCGCCAACCTCCTCAAGCCGGCGCTCGCGCGCGGCGAGCTGCGAACCATCGCCGCGACGACCTGGGCCGAGTACAAGAAGTACTTCGAGAAGGACGCCGCCCTCGCCCGCCGCTTCCAGGTCGTCAAGGTCGAGGAGCCGACCGAGGAGATCGCCATCGTCATGATGCGGGCGCTGGCGAAGAACCTCGAGAAGCACCACGGCGGCCTGAGGATCCTCGACGAGGCGGTCGAGTCGTCGGTCAAGCTCTCTCACCGCTACATCTCGGGTCGCCAGCTTCCCGACAAGTGCGTCTCCGTCCTCGACACGGCCTGCGCGAAGGTCAACATCAGCCAGGCGGCGACGCCCGCCCCGATCGAGGACTGCCGGCGCCGGATCGACCAGCTGACGGCCGAGATCGAGGCTCTCGAGCGCGAGGCGGCCGTCGGCGCGGACCACACCGAGCGGATCGAGAAGTCGAAGGCCGCCAAGGCCGAGACCGAGGCGCGGCTCGCCGTCCTCGACGAGCAGTGCAAGAAGGAGATCGAGACCGTCAACCGGATCAAGGAGGTCCGGGGCAAGCTCGAGGCCGCCGTCGGGGGCACGGCGAACCCCGACTTCGAAGTGCTCCGGGCCGAGATGGCCTGCCTCAACGCCGAGCTCGTGGCCATCCAGGGCGACACCCCGATGATGCAGCCGCACGTCAACGCGCAGGCCGTGGCGGAGATCATCGCGGGTTGGACCGGCATTCCCGTCGGCCGGATGCAGGCCGACGAGATCGAGACCGTGAGAAACCTCGCCCAGCTTCTCGGCGAGCGGGTCGTCGGCCAGGACCACGCCCTCGCCGCGATCGCGCAGAAGATCCAGACCTCCCGCGCCGGCCTCACCGACCCGCGCAAGCCGATCGCCGTCTTCATGCTTGTCGGGACGTCCGGCGTCGGCAAGACGGAAACGGCCATCGCCCTCGCCGAGACCCTCTACGGTGGCGAGCGGAACATGGTCACGATCAACATGTCCGAGTTCCAGGAAGCTCACACCGTGTCGTCGCTGAAGGGTTCCCCTCCGGGCTACGTCGGCTACGGCGAAGGCGGCGTCCTCACCGAGGCCGTGCGGCGCAAACCCTATTCCGTCGTCCTCCTCGACGAGGTCGAGAAGGCGCACCCCGACGTCCTCGAGCTCT